>NZ_JBFBJT010000272.1:0-4874 GCF_040686175.1 Streptomyces sp. NPDC086077
GATCGCCGGGATGCTCGCCGGCGCGGCGCGACCGACCCAGTTGGCCACCTGAAACAGCCCGTTGGAGAGGAACTCGTCCTCGAACCAGCCCTTGACCTGCCCCACCGGGCGCTCCGGGCCCGGACTGCGGTTGTTGCGCTTGGTGTTGGTGTTACCAGTGTGGGGGAACCAGTAGAACTCGAAGTGCTCGTTCTCGGCCCAGAGTTCGTCGAAGGACTCGGTGACCCGGTCGAAGGTCATCGGCTCCTCACGCGCGGTGAGCAGGAAGATCGGCTCGACGGCGAAGGTGATCGCGGTGACGATGCCCAGGGCGCCGAGGCCGATCCGGGCGGCCGCGAAGACGGCTCGCTCCTCCTCGGTCCCCTTCTCGGAGCAGGTGAGCACCGAGCCGTCGGCGGTGACCAGCTCCAGGCCCCGGATCTGAGCGGCGATCGAGGCGGAGTCGCGGCCGGTGCCGTGCGTGCCGGTACTGGTGGCCCCGGAGACCGTCTGCTCCATGATGTCGCCCATGTTGGTCAGCGACAGCCCTTCACGCGCGAGGGCGAGGTTGAGCCTCTTGAGCGGGGTGCCGGCCTCCACCGTGACGGTGCCTGCCTCCCGGTCGATGTCGCGGATCCCCGTCAACAGTTGAGGCCGGATCAACACGCCGTCCGTCGCCGCTATGGAGGTGAAGGAGTGTCCACTGCCGACGGCCTTCACCGTCAGGCCCTCCTCCGCCGCCCGCCGTACCGCCTCGGTGAGCTCCTCCACGGAGGCGGGCGTGACCGCCCGTGCCGGGCGGGCGGCGACATTGCCGCCCCAGTTACGCCACGTGCCGTTCTTCCCGCTCGCTGTGCTGCTCAACGGTGCCTCCCCGACCCGCAGCCGGCCGCTTGAGCCGGCGGTACCCGAGGAAACCGACCGCGACCGCGACGGCCCCGGACACCGCCGGAACCCCGTACCCGGCGCGCGCACCGGCGGCGTCGATCACCCAGCCGGCCACGGAGGAGCCGAGCGCGACCCCCACCGCGAGCCCGGTGCTCACCCAGGTCATGCCCTCGGTCAGTTGCGCGCGTGGTACGTGCTCTTCGATCAGGGACATCGTCGTGATCATCGTGGGAGCGATGGACAGGCCCGCGACGAAGAGCGCCACGGCCAGAAACGGCAAGTTTCCGACCAGTAGGAGGGGGATCATACTCACGGCCATCGCACACACGCCCAGCAGCCACCGGGGTTCGGGCGCTCCCTTGAAGTGCAGCAGCCCGAAAACGGCGCCCGCCACGCAGGAGCCCAGCGCGTAGACCGCGAGGACGACACTGGCCGCCGCCTTGTGGCCCTGTTCGTCGGCGAAGGCCACGGTCACGACGTCCACCGACCCGAAGATCGCGCCGGTGGCCACGAAGGTGCTCACCAGGACCTGGAGGCCGGGGGAGCGCAGGGCGGAGCCGCCGCCGCGCCGCTCGCGCGGATGCGGGGCGGGCTCGGTGGCCCGTTGCGCGGTCAGCCAGAAGACGCCGACCGCGAGGAAGCAGGCCGCCAGCAGCGGGCCGGCCTCCGGGAACCAGGCGGTGGACAGGCCGATCGAGAGGATCGGCCCGAAGATGAAGCAGATCTCGTCCACCACGGACTCGAAGGAGTACGCGGTGTGCAGTTGCGGGGTCCCCCGGTACAGGGCAGCCCAGCGGGCCCGGATCATCGCGCCGACGCTGGGCACGCAGCCGATGCCCACGCAGGACACGAACAGCACCCAGTCCGGCCACCTGTGGTGCGCGGCGAGCAGCAGAACGGCCCCCGCGCCCAGCGCCAGCAGGGTCGCCGGGCGCAGCACGCGCCGCTGCCCGTACTGGTCGACCAGCCGCGAGACCTGGGGGCCCGCCACCGCCGCCGACAGCGCGATGGTGGCCGACAGGGCGCCCGCCAGCCCGTAGCGCCCGGTGAGCTGGGAGATCATCGTGACCACGCCGATGCCCATCATCGACAGGGGCATCCGGCCGAGGAATCCCGCGGCGGAGAAGCCCTTGGAGCCGGGGGCGGCGAAGAGGGCGCGGTACGGGCTGGGCACTGGGTCTCCGGGCGGCTCGGAAGGGACGGCGACGGGCCGATGCCGCTGCAAGAGGGCGCGGCACGGCTCGTACTGGTGGGTAAGGCGCGAAGTCGGCGGATACAGCTTACGAATCAGGTGACCCTGATGCACCCGCGGGTGTGGCCTCCTACCCGTGCGGCACCCGCCCGTTGCAGCACTGTCGGTGCCGGGTGGCAGGATCGGAGGCATGCCAGACGCGCTCGATGCCACCCCCTACGACGCCCTGCTCCTGCTCTCCTTCGGCGGCCCGGAGGGGCCGGACGACGTGGTCCCGTTCCTGGAGAACGTGACGCGTGGGCGCGGCATCCCCAAGGAACGCCTCAAGGAAGTCGGCCGGCACTACTTCCTGTTCGGCGGGGTCAGCCCGATCAACGACCAGAACCGCGCCCTGCTGGACGCCCTGCGCAAGGACTTCGCGGACCACGACCTGGATCTGCCGGTCTACTGGGGCAACCGCAACTGGGCGCCGTACCTCACGGACACCCTGCGCGGGATGGTCCGTGACGGCCGCCGCCGCATCCTGGTCCTGGCCACGAGCGCCTACGCCTCGTACTCGGGCTGCCGACAGTACCGCGAGAACCTCGCCGACTCGCTGGCCGCTCTCCACGCCGAGGGCCTGGACCTGCCGAAGATCGACAAGCTGCGGCACTACTTCAACCACCCCGGCTTCGTGGAGCCCATGGTGGAGGGCGTGCTCCAGTCCCTCGCCTCCCTGCCCGAAGAGGTCCGGGACGGCGCGCACCTCGCGTTCACCACCCACTCCATCCCCCTCTCGGCCGCGGACACCTCCGGCCCGGTCGAGGAGCACGGGGACGGCGGGGCCTACGTCCGGCAGCACCTGGACGTCGCCGGGCTGATCGCCGACGCCGTACGCGAGCGCACGGGTGTCGACCACCCCTGGCAACTCGTCTACCAGTCGCGCTCCGGCGCCCCGCACATCCCGTGGCTGGAGCCCGACATCTGCGACCACCTGGAGGAGCGGCACGCGGCGGGCGTCCCGGCCGTCGTGATGGCCCCCATCGGCTTCGTCTCCGACCACATGGAGGTCCTCTACGACCTCGACACGGAGGCCAAGGCCAAGGCCGAGGAGCTGGGCCTGGCGGTGCGCCGCTCGGCCACCGTGGGCGCCGACCCGAGGTTCGCCGCCGCGATCCGCGACCTCGTCCGGGAGCGGGCCGCGGCCGAGCGAGGCCAGGAGGTCACGCGGTGCGCCCTGGGCGCGCTGGGCGCGAGCCACGACCTCTGCCCGGTGGGCTGCTGCCCGGCCCGCGCCCCGCGTCCCGCCGCCGCGGGCGCCGACAGCCCCTACGCATGAGGAGCGACGTGACCGACGCCCGCCATCCGGAACTGCTCGCGCTCGCCCAGGAGGCCGCCCGGCGCGCCGGTGCACTGCTGCGCGACGGCCGCCCGGCCGACCTGGCGGTGGCGGCCACCAAGTCCAGCCCGATCGACGTGGTGACCGAGATGGACATCGCGGCCGAGAAGCTGATCACCGATCTGATCTCCGACCGCCGCCCCGACGACGGTTTCCTCGGCGAGGAGGGCGCCTCCAGCGAGGGCAGCAGCGGTGTCCGCTGGGTGATCGACCCGCTCGACGGCACGGTGAACTACCTCTACGGGCTGCCCACCTGGGCCGTGTCCATCGCGGCCGAGCAGGACGGCGAGACCGTGGCCGCGGTGGTCGCGGCGCCGATGCGCGGCGAGACGTACCACGCGGTGCGCGGCGGTGGGGCCTGGGCCACCGGGGCCTGGGACGGCGAGCGCAGGTTGGCCTGCCGGCCGTCCGCACCCCTGGAGCAGGCCCTGGTCTCCACGGGCTTCAACTACGTCACCGCGGTCCGCGCCCATCAGGCCGAGGTCGCCCGGAAGCTGATCCCGCTGGTCCGGGACATCCGGCGCAGCGGTTCCGCCGCCGTCGACCTGTGCGACGTCGCCGCGGGCCGCCTCGACGGCTACTACGAGCGCGGACTCAACGCCTGGGACTACGCGGCGGGTGACCTCATCGCCCGGGAGGCGGGCGCCCTGACCGGGGGACGCCCGTCAGAGCCCCTGTCACCCGATCTGACGGTCGCGGGTACCCCTGGCGTCTTCGAGCCCCTCCAGCGGCTCCTGGAGGATTTCGGCGCCTGGCACGACTGAGGGCTGGGCTGCGGGCCGGTCCCACGGCTCACCACAGCACAGCGGGCCCCCGGCGCTGGACTCGCCGGGGGCCCGCTGTCGTGCTGGGTCAGACGCTGGTCGCGCCGACTTCCACACCGTGTTCGGCCGCGAGACGGCGCAGGTCGTCGAGCTCGCCCTGCTCCACGTCGACGAGGAAGTCGTCGCCCTCGTCCCGGGCCCGCGTCAGGTCGGACTCGGTAGCCCTTATGCGCTGCAGAAGTCCTGCGGTGAATGCGTCCATGCTGCGCCCCCTCGTCCTGGGTCGTGGGTCGGTGGCACGGGGGTGTGCCGTTCGGAAGGGGCGATCACGTCTCCCTTGGGTGCCCAGCGCTGCCCTGCCGGGCGGCGACGGTGCCGGACACCCACGCCCACTCTGCGGAAGCGGACCGCGGCGTACCGCATGGTGCTGCGGCACAAGCAGAGCGTGATCGCGGGGTGTAAACCGTCCTCCCCCCGGTCCCTCCCGCAGAAACCTCAACCGGAAGAGGAAATCTCTCATTCCCGGATCCGGCGCCCGTTTCTCGCGCGCCCCACAGGGGGAGCCGACGCCATGATCGCCAAGGTCGGCCCGCGCTCCGCCCCAGCTGCCGCTTCCCCGCCTTACTGCCGACTTATGGCCGAAAAGGGCAGGATGGAGGTCCACACACCCCCG
>NZ_JBFBJT010000273.1:0-4855 GCF_040686175.1 Streptomyces sp. NPDC086077
GGCCCGAGGACGAACTCGTCCCGCTGCTCGGCATCATCGAGGACGTCGTGCGCTCCCTCGCCGCCGACGGCCGCTGGCGCGTGCACCACGTCGGCACCCCCGACCTGCTGCCGTCCCCGATGCAGACCGCGCTCAAGGAGGCCGAGGAGGCCACCGCGCACGTCGACGGAATACTGGTCAACGTCGCCATCGGCTACGGCGGCCGCCAGGAGATCGCCGACGCCGTCCGCGCCATGCTGCTGGACGCCGCCGACAAGGGCCACTCCGTCGAGGACATCGCCGAAGCGGTGGACGTCGACATGATCGGTCGCCACCTCTACACGGGTGCCCAGCCCGACCCCGACCTGGTCATCCGCACCAGCGGCGAGCAGCGGCTGTCCGGTTTCATGCTGTGGCAGACGGCCCACTCGGAGTACTACTTCTGTGAGGTCTTCTGGCCGGCCTTCCGCAAGGTCGACTTCCTGCGCGCCCTGCGCGACTACGCGGCCCGCCACCGCCGCTACGGCGGCTGACCGAGCCGCCCCACCCCTTCCGGCGTAGAGCGCTTCACACGGAGTTCACCGGCGCGCCGTCATATGCCGTGGCATGGCGGCGCGCTTTCGAGGGCATAAAGCAACCAGGTCGACGCCCGAACCACGGGTGTCGGATCTCAGCGGACGGCACGGGGCCGTCCGCCCGGGAGGCCCTTTGCACCAGCCCGATCGTGCGGTCACAGCAGCACGGACGAAGCGGCGAGGGGCCGGTCTCCGGCCCGTGCATCGCGGCCGGCAACCGGTCCAGACCGTCTCCGTCGCTCCCCGACCTCATCCGAGGGGGTACGTCCTTCCGTGGTGACCAGCACAAAGCGCCACAAGCCCGACCGGCGCACCTATGTTCTCGACACCAGCGTCCTGCTGGCGGACCCGAACGCTTCGAACCGCTTCGACGAGCACGAGGTCGTGCTCCCGGTCGTGGTGGTCACAGAGCTGGAGGCGAAGCGGCACCATCCCGAACTCGGCTACTTCGCCCGGCAGGCCCTGCGTCTGCTCGACGACTACCGCGTGCGGTACGGCCGTCTGGACGCCCCCATCCCGATCGGGGAACTCGGCGGCACCCTCCGTGTCGAGCTCAACCACTCGGACCCCAGTGTGCTGCCGACCGGCTACCGCCTGGGGGACAACGACTCCCGCATCCTCGCGGTCGCCCGGAACCTGCAGGCCGGGGGATTCGACGTCACCGTCGTGTCGAAGGACCTCCCGCTCAGGATCAAGGCGTCCTCCGTCGGCCTGCAGGCCGAGGAGTACCGCGCGGAACTCGCCATCACGGACTCCTCCGGCTGGACCGGAATGTCCGAACTGACACTTCCCGGCGAGCAGGTGGACGTCCTCTTCGACGAAGGCCATGTCTATGTTCCGGAAGCGGCCGGACTGCCCGTCCACACTGGCCTGACCATTCAGTCCGAGCGCGGAAAGGCACTCGGCCGGGTGACACCGGAGGGCAACGTCCGGCTGGTGCGCGGCGACCGGGAGGCGTTCGGCATCAAGGGGCGCAGCGCGGAGCAGCGCATCGCGCTGGACCTGCTGCTCGACTCCGACGTCGGGATCGTCTCGATGGGCGGCAGGGCCGGCACCGGCAAGTCGGCGCTGGCGCTGTGCGCGGGCCTCGAGGCGGTCTTGGAGCGCCGCCAGCACGAGAAGATCATGGTCTTCCGTCCGCTGTACGCGGTGGGCGGGCAGGAACTGGGCTATCTGCCGGGCTCCGAGGCCGAGAAGATGAGCCCCTGGGCCCAGGCGGTCTTCGACACGCTGTCCGCGGTCACCAGCCGCGAGGTCATCGAGGAGGTCACCGCGCGCGGGATGCTGGAGGTGCTCCCGCTCACCCACATCCGCGGCCGATCGCTGCACGACGCGTTCGTGATCGTGGACGAGGCGCAGTCGCTCGAACGGAATGTCCTGCTGACCGTTCTGTCCCGAATCGGCGCCAACTCGCGGGTGATTCTCACGCACGATGTGGCGCAAAGGGACAATTTGCGGGTCGGGCGATATGACGGTGTGGTCGCCGTCGTCGAGAAACTGAAGGGGCATCCCCTTTTCGCCCATGTGACCCTGACGCGCTCCGAGAGGTCCCAGATCGCGGCGCTTGTGACCGAAATGCTGGAGGAGGGGGCGATCTGACCCCCGCGCCCCATCCCGGGGCGGTGACGCAGTAGTTGGCGCCGTTCGGCAAAGGCGAAGAGCCTAGCCGGGCGGCGCCTTCGCGCGTCACCGTTTCTCGATATCGCCGGGGCCAAACGGCATGTGAGCTTTCACACGCAACTCGGAATTGCCTTGCGGTGTCGGGTTACGGCAGAGTCTCACTCCTGTCAGGCCCCGCATACGACACATCTGTACCCCCAGCGGTACGGCACAGCAGGAGCACCACACCTAACTCCATAGCGTCGTCGTATGCCGCCCGAGCACCATGCGGCGCTCCCCTCGCGGGAGTTGCCCACCGGGCCCGTGCCTTCCGTGACCCGCAGTTGGGGAGGCCAGTGTCAGGGGGCACGATTGCGTCCGCCAGGGTCACCGAGCGGGCGATGCTGGAAGGAAACCGTGTGAGCCGGATTTCGGTCCGGGGATTCGCAGTGGCCTCGGCCACCGCGGTCACCGCTGTCGGAAGCGTTGTCGGCGTTGCCTCGGGCAGTGTCGCGCAGTCCAATGACGCCGAGGCGGCGGCAACCGACCTGACACTCCTCGCGGACATCCCCGCGGGGCAGCAGGCGCAGGTGCAGACCGCGTCCCTGACGCAGCAGGCCGACGTCCAGGCCATCGCGGCGGACGCGAGCGCCAAGAAGGAAGCCGAGGAGGCCGCGCGCAAGGCGGCCGCCGAGACGGCGATCGCGAAGAAGGAAGCCGCCGAGAAGGCGGCACAGGAAGCCAAGGAGCGCGAGGAGGCGGAGGAGGCGGCCAGCCGTTCCGCCGCCCGGGAAGCCACCAGCTTCGCGGTCCAGAGCTCCTACTCCATCTCCGAGATCCAGTCGATGGCCGCGGCGATGGTGCCGGGCGACCAGTTCCAGTGCTTCAGCAACATCGTGGACCACGAGTCCGACTGGAACTACCAGGCCGTCAACCCCTCCTCCGGTGCCTACGGCCTCTTCCAGGCGCTGCCCGGCTCCAAGATGTCCTCCGTCGGATCCGACTGGCAGACCAACCCGGCCACCCAGATCAAGTGGGGCCTGAACTACATGAACGACCGCTACGGCAGCCCCTGCGGCGCCTGGTCGTTCTGGCAGGCCAACCACTGGTACTGAGCCCCGGTCGGGCAACGTCCCACTCAACTTTTCCGAGCCCCTCACCGTCCTTCGGTGAGGGGCTTCGGCCATGTACGGTCTGACGGGACGACTCCGGGGGGAGTGGTGGGGACAGTTGGGGGAAAAGGACGGGTCATGTCGCGAGTGCCAGGGTGGCTCGGTCGGGTCGGCATCCGGCTGACCGAGATGGGGCAACGGTGGGAAGAGCGCCGGGCCGAGGCGGAGCGCGCCCATGGCGCGCCGGAGCCGGAGCCCGAGGAGTCTGCCCGAGCGGCGGGCTCTCCCCCTTACGCGCGTGACGTCCCGGTCCGCACCCGTCCCGACCCGGCGCAGGCAGTGCCGTGGGGCATGCGGGTCGCGGCGGAGGCCGGATGGCGGCTGCTGGTGCTGGCGGGCACGCTGTGGGTGCTGATGCGGGTCATCAGCGCCGTGCAACTCGTCGTGCTGGCCTTCGTGGCGGCGCTGCTCATCACCGCGATGCTGCAGCCGACGGTGGCGCGGCTGCGGCGGTACGGGGTGCCGCGCGGGCCGGCCACGGCGATGACCGCGATCCTCGGGTTCGTGGTGATGGGGTTGATCGGGTGGTTCGTGACCTGGCAGGTCATGGAGAACATCGACAACCTCTCCGACCAGGTGCAGGACGGCATCGACGAGTTGCGGCGGTGGTTGCTCGACAGTCCCTTCCATGTCACCGACAAGCAGATCAACGACATCGCCGAGAACCTGCGGGAGGCGGTCGGGGCCAACACCGACCAGATCACCACCGCGGGACTGGAAGGCGTGACGGTCGTCGTCGAGACGCTGACCGGAATCCTGCTCGCGGTGTTCTCGACGCTGTTCCTGCTCTACGACGGGCGGCGGATCTGGGAGTGGACGCTGAAGCTGGTGCCGGCGGCGGCCCGGCCGGGAGTCGCCGGGGCCGGTCCCCGGGCCTGGCAGACACTCACGGCGTATGTGCGCGGCACGGTGATAGTCGCTCTGATCGACGCGATCTTCATCGGCCTCGGCATCTACTTCCTCGATGTGCCGATGGCGGTGCCACTGGCCGTGTTCATCTTCCTCGGGGCGTTCATCCCGCTGGTGGGCGCCGTGATCTCCGGCGCGCTGGCGGTGGTGGTCGCGCTGGTCACCCAGGGCGTGTTCACGGCCGTGATGACGCTGGTCGTGGTGCTGGCGGTGCAGCAGATCGAGGGCCACATCCTGCAGCCGTTCATCCTAGGGCGGGCGGTGCGGGTCCATCCGCTGGCGGTGGTGCTGTCGGTCGCCGCGGGTGGCATGGTGGCGGGCATCGGCGGCGCGGTGGTCGCGGTGCCGCTGGTGGCGGTCACCAACACCGTCGTCGGCTATCTGCGCGCCTACTCCCATGAACGCGTTCTGCGCCAGTCCCCGCGCCCCCACGGCGCGACGGCGTCCGACGCCTCCCCGGCCGCGCCCACCGACCCACCGGCCCCGGCCGGCTGAGACCCGCGACGCCGAGGCCCCGCACACCGATCGGCGGTTTCTAGGGATCGTCGCAACACATGATCGGTTAGGTCAGACGGCGAGCAGTTTATGCAGACGCTCGGCTGGGGTTTCCCAGCCGAGCGT
>NZ_JBFBJT010000274.1:0-4567 GCF_040686175.1 Streptomyces sp. NPDC086077
CGGCGTGGGCGCTCAGTCCCGCACCCGAGTTCACGAACACCACGTGGCCCTGTGCGGCGCGCAGTTGAGGCAACAGGAGGCGGGTGAGTTCGGCGGGGGCGACGAGGTTGACGTTGAGCTGGTGGCGCCACGTCTTGGGGGTCAGGTCGCCGACCGGACCCAGGTCGACCACGCCGGCGCTGTGCAGCAGGGAGTCCACCCGGTCGGGCAGCGTCTGGTGGGACAGCGCCCAGCTCAGCCTGTCGGGGTCGGAGAGGTCGCCGACGAGGGTCCTCGCCCCGGGGAACTCGGCGGCCAGCTCCTTGGCGCGGCCCGCGTCGCGCGCGTGCAGCACGAGGTCGTCCCCGCGCGCGTGCAGACGGCGGGCCACGGCCGCGCCGATGCCGGAACCCGCCCCGGTGATCACATGAGTAGCCATGCCCGCCATGCTCGCATCACCGCGGCGTCAGGCGACGCCCCGGCTCTCCTCCAGGTAGGCCAGCGCCCCCACCGGCTCCTCCGCGAAGAACACCAGGTCGGTCAGCGGCCTGGGCAGGAACCCCTCGTCCTCCATGCGGCGGAACTGCTCCTTCAGGCCGTCGTAGAAGCCCGCCGTGTTCAGCAGCACCACCGGCTTGTCGGTGTGGCCGTGCTTCTTCAGCTCCAGGATCTCGGTGGCCTCGTCCAGCGTGCCGGTGCCGCCCACCATGACCACCACGGCGTCGGACTTCTCAAGGAGCAGCCTCTTGCGCTCGGCGAGGTCCCCGGCGATCACCATCTCGTCGACGCCCTCGCGCGCCTTGGCCGCCAGGAACTGTACCGAGACGCCCACGAGGCGTCCGCCCGCCTCCTGCACGCCGTCGGCGACGACCTTCATCAGGCCGACGTCCGAGCCGCCCCACACCAACGTGTGCCCGCCCTTGCCCAGCAACTTCGCGAACTCGCGCGCGGGGCGGGTGTAGCGGTCGTCGAGCTCGGCGGCGGAGAGGAAGACGCAGATGTTCATGGATCCACCGTACGGGGGAAGAACGGCAGCCCCGCGAGTGCTGTCCCTACATGACCCAGAACGCCACCCGAGGCCACACGATCACCATCGAGCCGGGCACACAGCGCGTGCGCGTCGTGCGCGACGGGCAGGTGCTGGCGGAGAGCGACCGGCCGCTGCTCCTGCGGGAGACGGGAACCCCCGTGCGTTACTACATCCCGCCGCAGGACGTCCGGCTCGATCTGCTGACACCCTCCGAGACGCACACCTACTGCCCCTTCAAGGGCACCGCGTCCTACTGGTCGCTCCCCGACGCGCCGGATCTGGTCTGGGCCTACCCTGACCCGAAGCCGGACGTCGCCGCGATCAAGGACCACCTCTGCTTCTACGAGGTGGAGATGGTCTGAACCATCGGTTCAGACCACCCCCGCCGGCACGCGCGTGGTCGAGGCGATCGTCGCCGAGCCGACCACGCGCGTGCCGTCGTAGAGCACGATCGCCTGACCCGGGGCCACGCCCCGGACCGGCTCGGTGAAGCGCACGTGCAGCTCGCCGTCGAGCAGTTCGGCCAGGACCTCGGTCTCGCCTCCGTGGGCGCGCAGCTGCGCGGTGTAGGTGCCGGGGCCGCTGGGAGCGGTGCCGCACCAGCGGGGCTTGACGGCGGTGAGGCCGCCGACGTCCAGGGCGGAGGCGGGACCCACCGTCACCGTGTTGGTGACCGGGGAGATGTCGAGGACGTAGCGCGGCTTGCCGTCGGGCGCCGGGGTGCCGATCCTGAGCCCCTTGCGCTGGCCGATCGTGAAGCCGTAGGCCCCCTCGTGCGTACCGATCTTGCTGCCGGACTCGTCGACGATGTCGCCCTCGGCCCGGCCGAGGCGGTCCGCCAGGAACCCCTGGGTGTCGCCGTCGGCGATGAAGCAGATGTCGTGGGAGTCCGGCTTCCTGGCGACCGCCAGGCCCCGGCGCTCGGCCTCGGCGCGGATCTCGTCCTTCGTGGTGAGCGTGTCGCCGAGCGGGAACATCGCGTGCGCGAGCTGCTTCTCGTCCAGCACCCCGAGGACGTACGACTGGTCCTTCGCCATGTCGGAGGCGCGGTGCAGTTCGCGGCTGCCGTCGGGCAGGGTCACGACCTGCGCGTAGTGGCCTGTGCAGACCGCGTCGAAGCCCAGGGCGAGGGCCTTGTCCAGCAGCGCGGCGAACTTGATCTTCTCGTTGCAGCGCAGGCAGGGGTTGGGCGTGCGGCCGGCCTCGTACTCGGCGACGAAGTCCTCGACGACGTCCTCGCGGAAGCGGTCGGCGAGGTCCCAGACGTAGAAGGGGATGCCGATGACGTCCGCCGCACGGCGGGCGTCGCGGGAGTCCTCGATCGTGCAGCAGCCCCGCGCGCCCGTACGGAAGGATTGCGGGTTCGCGGAGAGCGCGAGATGGACTCCGGTCACGTCGTGTCCCGCCTCGGCCGCACGGGCGGCGGCGACGGCTGAGTCGACACCGCCGGACATGGCGGCGAGGACGCGGAGGGGGCGGGAGGGCTGCGGGGTGTCAGTCATAACCCCTCCAGGGTACGGGGACGCGGGAACCGGGGACCGCGGGTATCCGTTCTCGATCACATGGAGCAGACGAAGGGCGACCCGGGCCCGCGGATCGGGCGGCGCGCGCTGATCATCGGTGGGGCCGCGGCCGTGGTGGGCTCGGGTGCCGTGCTGGCGCGTGACGAGCTGTCGCGGCTGTGGTGGCAGGTCCCCGGGGTGGACAAGCCCCGGGTGGAGGGGGCCGTCGACTACACGGGCGCGCGCTGGGTGGCGGCCTCGTCGGCGAACTGGCGGCGGGCGGACCGCCCGGCCGACTACACGATCGACATGGTGATCGTCCATGTCACCCAGGGCAGCTTCGACAGCGCGGTGAAGGTCTTCCAGGATCCGGAGCACGGCGCCGCGTCGCACTACGTCGTCCGTGAGGACGGCCATGTCGCGCAGATGATCCGCGAGCTGGACGTGGCGTACCACGCGGGCAACCGCGGCTACAACGAACGCAGCGTCGGCATCGAGCACGCCGGCTTCGTGGACCGTCCACAGGACTTCACGGACGCGATGTACGCCGCGTCCGCCCGGCTCACGGCCGGGATATGCCGGCGCTACGGCATACCCGTCGACCGCGAGCACATCATCGGCCACGTCGAGGTGCCGGGGACGGACCACACCGATCCCGGGGAGCACTGGGACTGGGACCGGTACATGCGCCTCGTACGGCAGGCGGGCCCGGCCTCGACACCGGCCTGACGCGGGTTCAGGTCAGCCCCGCCGCCCGCGCCCGCTCCACCGCCGGCCCGATGGCCTTGGCCACCGCCTCGACGTCGGCGGCCGTGGAGGTGTGGCCGAAGGAGAAGCGCAGGGTGCCGCGGGCCAGATCGGGATCGGTGCCGGTGGCGAGCAGGACGTGACTGGGCTGGGCGACACCGGCGGTGCATGCGGACCCGGTCGAGCACTCGATGCCCTGGGCGTCCAGGAGCAGCAGCAACGAGTCGCCCTCGCAGCCGGGAAACGTGAAGTGGGCGTTGGCCGGGAGGCGGTGGGCCGGGTCGCCGCCGAGGATCGCGTCCGGCACGGCCGTGCGGACCACGTCGATCAGGTCGTCGCGCAGGGCGCCGACCTCGCGGGCGAACTTCTCGCGGTGCCCGGCGGCATGGCGGCCGGCGACGGCGAAGGAGGCGATGGCGGGGACGTCGAGGGTGCCGGAGCGGACGTGGCGCTCCTGACCGCCGCCGTGCAGGACCGGCACGGGGCTGCACTCACGGCTCAGCAGCAGCGCGCCGATGCCGTACGGCCCGCCGATCTTGTGGCCGGAGACGGTCATCGCGGCGAGGCCCGAGGTGGCGAAGTCGACGGGGAGCTGACCGACGGCCTGCACGGCGTCGGAGTGCATGGGTACGCCGAACTCGGCGGCGGTCTCGGCGAGTTCACGGATTGGCAGCACGGTGCCGATCTCGTTGTTGGCCCACATGACGGTGACGAGGGCGACGTCGTCGGGGTTGCGGGCGATGGCCTCGCGCAGCACCTCGGGCGCGACCCGGCCGTGGGGGTCGACCGGCAGGTACTCGACGGTGGCGCCCTCGTGTTCGCCCAGCCAGTGGACGGCGTCCAGGACGGCGTGGTGCTCGACGGGACTGGACAGGACCCGGGTGCGGGCCGGGTCCGCGGCACGGCGGGACCAGTACAGGCCCTTGACCGCGAGGTTGTCGGCCTCGGTGCCGCCCGAGGTGAAGACCACCTCGCTGGGACGGGCGCCGAGGGCTTCCGCGAGGGTCTCGCGGGCTTCCTCGACGGTGCGGCGGGCCTGGCGGCCGGATGCGTGGAGGGACGAGGCGTTGCCCGTACTGCGCAGGTGGGCGGTCAGGGCCTCTGCCGCCTCCGGAAGCATCGGGGTGGTCGCGGCGTGGTCGAGGTATGCCATGGTGACGCCGATTCTACGGCGCTACCGCCCTGGGCCGCGGGTGAGGTGGGCCCGGGTCGTGGCCGGTGTCGGCGCGTCGCAGCCGCGCCGTGGCGTCGGCGGGGGCGCGCCCCCCCCCCGGGCCCCCCATGGGGTACCCCCCGGCAGGAGCACCAC
>NZ_JBFBJT010000275.1:0-4503 GCF_040686175.1 Streptomyces sp. NPDC086077
GGCGCGGTGGGCGCGGTGGGCGCGGGAGCCGGCGGGTCGCCGGTCACCCTCACCCCCAGGCCCAGGGCGAAGCCGGGGCCGGTGGCCAGGGCGGCCGACGCGACGACCGTCGCCGCGAGGCACGCCAGCCGCCGGGGCCGGGCCCGGCGATGCTGTGCGGCCATGCCTATTCCTTTCTCCACTCCCGTGCGCCGTCCAACAGCTGACGCCCTTTTGGGTGGACGGTGGCGGTGACGAATTTCCTGACGGCTTTCCACTTCCCCGTTACTGACACTCAGTCATATCAGTATGAATTCCGCCAGTGCGCATGCGGCGTACGAGTGCCCCGCTCGCCCGCACGGGTGAAACAACCGAAGGAAAACACCGTGTCGCTGTTCGACACCCGTGTCCCCGTGGTCCTGCTGCGGATCGACCGGAATCCCTTTCACCACGGCACCCTGGGCGCCGTACGCTCGCTCGGCCGCGCGGGGGTGGACGTGCACGTGGTCGCCGACTGCGCGGGGAGCCCGGTCCGTATGTCCCGCTTCGTACGGCAACTGCATCCGCCGCCGGGACCGGACGCGTCCCCCGACGACATCGCCGGCGTGCTGCGCCGGGTGGCCGCCGGGATCGCGCGGCCGGCCGTGCTGATCCCGATGGACGACGCGAGCGCCATCGCGGTCGGCCGGCTGCACGACGCCCTCGCGCCCACCTACCTGCTCCCCGCACCGCCCGCCGGACTGCCCGAGCGGGTCGCCGACAAGGCGGAACTGGCCGGCATCTGCGCGGCCCTGGACCTCCCGCACCCCCGCACGCTGGTCCCCGGCACCGCCGACCAGGCCGCCAGGGCCGCCTGGCGCCTCGGACTGCCGGTGGTGGCGAAGTGGAGCCGCCCCTGGCTGCTGCCCACCGGCACCGGCCTGCGCAGCACGGCACTGGTGCGCTCCACGCAGGAGGCCCGGGAACTGTTCGAGCGTTCCGGGGAGGCGGGCAGCCGGCTGCTGCTGCAGGAGTTCCTGCCGCCGGGCCCGGACCGCGACTGGTTCTTCCACGGGTACGCCGACCGCTCCGGCGCCGTCCGCGCCGGCGGACCCGGCCGCAAACTGCACTCCTGGCCGCGCGCCGCGGGGCTGACGGCGGTCGGCGAGTGGACGGCCAACCCCGAGGTGCGCGCCCTGGCCGAACGGCTCGTCGGCGAGCTCGGCTACCGCGGCATCCTGGACCTCGACTTCCGCCGCTGCGGCACGACCGGGCGCTACCACCTGCTCGACTTCAACCCGCGCCCGGGAGCCCAGTTCCGGCTCTTCACCGACACCGCCGGACTGGACGTCGTACGCGCCCTGCACCTGGATCTGACCCACCGCCCGCTGCCGGACGGCGCGTCGCGTCCGGGCCGGGCGTTCGTGGTGGAGAACTACGCCCCGCTGGCCTCGCTCCGCCCCGCACCGGGCGGCCGCGAGCTGGCCTGGCACTCCCGTGACGACCTCGCCCCCGGCTTCGCGATGAGCGCCCTGTGGACCCGGCACGTGCTGCGCCGTCTTCGGGCGCGGCTGCGGCCGAAGGCGACGGTGGGGGCCTGGCCACGGGTCTCGCTGGTCCGGCAGGCGTCGCCCGCGGAGCCCCGCCCGGGCGACGTGTCCGTCGTCCCTGAGCTCTCCAAAGCTTCCGGTCTCCCCGGCGACGAGAAGGACGAGACAGCGGTCAGCCGCTGACGGGCCCGCTCGTGCGGGCGCCCCGGGCGACGGTGGTTCGTCGCCCGGGGCGCCCGGACTTCGTGTACCTGGTGCGCGGGGTCTCCGGCACCGGGTGTCCTACCTACGCTGGCCGGCTCGGCCTCGGCGGAAGAGCAGCGCACCGCCCAGGATCATCGCGGCGCCGGCGCCCGAGGCGGCGAGTACGGCCTCGGAGCCGGTCTCGGGCAGCGACGGCGGCTGCTCCGGGTTCTCGCTGTCGGGGGGCGGGGTCTTGGTGGGCGGAGTCTTGGTGGGCGGCGGGGTCTTGGTGGGCGGCGGGCTGGTCGGGGGGTGGGTGGGCGTCGGGGGCGGGGTCTTGGTCGGAGGCGGGGGCGTCGTGGGGGTGTCGCCGTAGCCGCCCTCGTCGCCGTAGCCGCTTCCGTAGCCGGCGTCGCCGCCGTAGCCGGTCGCCTCGCCGTAGCCGGTGTCCTCCCCGTAGCCGTAGCCGCTGTCGGACTCGGCACCGTACGCGCCGAGCAGGTCGTCGCCGTAGCCGCCGGCCAGCATGTCGTCCACGAGCGTCGCGGGCATGTCCTCGGACGCCTCCCCGGGCGTTGCCGCGGGGGTCTCCGCAGGCGTCGCGGCGGGAGTCTCCGCGGTCGTCTCCGGGACGCTGCCGGAGATCGAGCCGGCGCCCTGTCCGACGACGACCTCCTCGTCCACGGCGGTGCTGTCGGCGGTGGTGCCGCCCACGACGGTGCTGTCCGCGGTCGCGCTCTCCGCAGCGGTGTCCTGCGCGGCCGTGCCGTCCGTGGTCGTGCTGTCCACGGGGGTGTCGTCCGCGGTCGTGCTCTCCTCAGCGGTACTGTCGATGAAAGCGCTTTCTGCGGTCGCACCGTCCACGGCAGCGCTGTCCGACGCGGTGCCGACCTCGGCGGGCGCGTCCTGTGCCAGGGCCATGTCCGCGTAGACCTCGTCACGGACGTTCTCGTAGAACGCTTCGTGATCGAACTCTTCGCCGTCACGGGACGCTCCCGCCGCCGGTGCCTCGGCGGGGGCCGCGACGCTACTGCCGGAGGCCGCGCCGGGCGAGCCCCCCGCCGCCCCGCCCGCCGTGGTGTCGGCGAGGGCGGCACCGCCGCACAGGGACAGCATGCTCGTCGCGGCGGCAGCCGCGACCATTCCCTTGCTCAGGGTCTGTCGCAATCTCGTTGTCTTCCTGCTCGCAGAAGTGGGAAGGCCGGCCTTGGAGAAGGATGGAGTCGTCCAAGGCCGGCCGTGGCGCAGCCGAGCGGCTGGTGCGTTACAGCGTCAGTCGTTCTTGCACTGGTTGGCGAACGCCGGGTTCAGCAGCCCGATCACGTTGACGGTGTTGCCGCACACGTTGACCGGAATGTGCACGGGAATCTGGACCACGTTGCCGGAGAGGACACCCGGGGAACCGACAGCGGCACCCTCGGCGCGCGCGTCGGCAAAGGCCGGCGTGGCCATCCCGAGAGCCATGATCGCGCCCGCGACGACAGCAGCGCTCTTCTTCATGAACTTTCCCTTCTCTGCGGTCATGCCGTTTGGACGGCCGAAACCGAGCGAGCACAGCTGTACGGCTCGCACCATGACCTGCAGCCTGCAAACGAGAAATTGACAGCCGAAGAAACCATGGAACGTATAACACCGAGGAATTCACTCGATTGCTCGGTAAATAACTTCTTCCACACGCGCCGCCGGGCGGCCCGCAGGGACTCAGCGGACCGCCCGGGCTGCGCGAGTGGGTACTCAGTCGCCGTTCGCCGACAGGACCGACAGGTCCTCCAGGATGTGGCTGAGAGCGGCGTCACGCTTGGTGTTCGTGGAGTTGTCCGCGCACTGCTGCTGCGTGTGGTCGGACAGGATCGGGATGTCCTGAGCCACGACGCCGATGGCGGCGGCGACACCGACGGGGACGTCCTGCACGGCCAGGCACGGCTTGTTGAGCGACCCGTCGACCAGCGAGAGCTGGGGGCTCATGTCGCCCTTGGTCGCCGAGTTGCCGAACGACGACGACGCACCGTTGCCGTTGGCCACGGACGGCCCGGAGTCGTCCCCGACGGCAAGCGCCTGGGGAGCGGCCGCCACCGACATACCGATGACGGAAGCGGCAGCCGCCGCGGCGACCATTGCCTTCTTGAGCACTTCGCGTTCCTTTCCTCGTAGCGACGCATGTCCTACGGCCTCATCAACCCGGACTCAGATGATTGGTTGCGGATGTTCACCCGGTTGGCCCGGCCTCCCGTCCAAACGCCTGATAATCACCGGTGACGACGAACACACAAAGGGTTGAGGTATCGGCCGACAGGGTGATCGGGAGAAACCGCGTAGTGCGCGTGCAGTTGACCAGAACGCTCCGGTGGACGGGGTTTCCTAAGAAAGGACTGGCCAGTGATCAAGAAGGTTGTTGCCACCGCTGCGATCGCCGCTTCCGTCATGGGTGCCTCGGCCGCCGCGGCCCCGGGCGCCATGGCGGTCGGCGACGACAGCGGCCCGACCGCCGCGAACGGCAACGGTGCCCTGCAGAGCTTCGGCAACTCGTCCACGTACGGGAACATGAGCCCGCAGATGGCGCTGATCCAGGGCTCCTTCAACAAGCCCTGCATCGCCGTGAACGACCTGCCCGTCGGCGCCGGCGCCCTGGTCGGTATCCCGATCAAGGACATCCCGATCCTGTCGGACCACACGCAGCAGCAGTGCGCCGAGAACTCCACCAACGCCAAGCGTGACGGTGCGCTGGCGCACCTGCTGGAGGACGTGTCGGTCCTGTCGGCCAACGGCGAGTGACGTAGTCACGAGGGGGCGGGCCGCCGAGCATCTCGGCGGC
>NZ_JBFBJT010000276.1:0-4348 GCF_040686175.1 Streptomyces sp. NPDC086077
CGTGCCGGACTTCGACACCAGGCCGATCGGGCCGGGCTTGGTGATGTCGGCCGGGATGATGCCGGCGTTGGACTGGCCGGGGGTGATCAGGCCGGGGCAGTTGGGGCCGACGATCCGGGTGCCCTTCCGCTCGGCGTAGGCGGTGAAGGCGACCGAGTCGTGTACCGGGATGCCCTCGGTGATCACGACCGCGAGGCCGATGCCGGCGTCGGCGGCCTCGACGACCGCGGCCTTGGCGAAGGCGGGCGGTACGAAGACGACCGTGACGTCCGCCCCGGTCGCCGCCATGCCCTCGCGCACCGAGCCGAAGACGGGCACGGCGATGGGGGCACCGCCCAGGCCGTCCAGGCACTGGGGGACGTCGAAGTCGACGCTCCGGCCCGCCTTGCGCGGGTTGACGCCGCCGACGATGTCGGTGCCGGCGGCGAGCATGCGCCGGGTGTGCTTCATGCCCTCGCCGCCGGTCATGCCCTGGACGAGGACCTTGCTCTCCTTGGTGAGGTGAATGGCCATGTCTCGTCTCCTCAGGTGGCGTTGGCGAGCTGGGCCGCCGCGCGGGCGGCGCCGTCCATGGTGGTGGCCTGCTGGACCAGCGGGTGCGCGCGTTCGTCGAGGATCGCCCGGCCGCGTGCGGCGTTGTTGCCGTCGAGCCGGACGACCAGCGGTTTGGTCAGCCGGACGGTGTCCAGTGCCTGCACGATGCCGTCGGCGACCGCGTCGCACGCGGTGATGCCGCCGAAGACGTTGACGAAGACCGACTTCACGGCGGGGTCGGAGAGGATCACGGACAGGCCGTCGGCCATGATCTGCGCGGAGGCTCCGCCGCCGATGTCGAGGAAGTTGGCGGGGCGGGCGCCGCAGCCGGCGACGACGTCGAGCGTCGACATGACGAGGCCGGCGCCGTTGCCGATGATGCCGACCTCGCCGTCCAGTTTGACGTAGTTCAGGCCCCGCTCGGCGGCCACCGCCTCCAGCGGGTCGTCGTGCTCCGCGCCCTCGGCGCCCCAGCGGGCCTGGCGGAAGCGGGCGTTGTCGTCCAGCGTGACCTTGCCGTCGAGGGCGAGGAGCTGCCCCTGGGCGGTGCGGACCAGCGGGTTCACCTCGACCAGCAGGGCGTCCTCGCGGACCAGCACCTCCCACAGCCGTACGAGCACGTCGACGCTCTGCGGCGGCAGTCCGGCCGCCTCGGCGATCCGGCCCGCCTTGGCGGAGGTGACGCCCTCGGCCGGGTCGACGGGGATGCGCGCCACGGCCTCGGGCCTGGTCGCGGCGACCTCCTCGATGTCCATGCCGCCCTCCGCGGACGCGATCGCGAGGAAGCGGCCCGCGGCGCGGTCGAGGACGTAGGAGACGTAGAACTCGGTCTCTATGTCGACGGGCTGGGCCAGCATGACCTTGCCCACCGTGTGGCCCTTGATGTCCATACCGAGAATCTGACGTGCCGTCAACTCGGCGGCGGCCGGGTCGGCGGCGAGCTTCACGCCGCCCGCCTTGCCGCGTCCGCCCGTCTTGACCTGTGCCTTGACGACGACACGGCCGCCGAGCCGGCGGGCGATCTCACGCGCTTCCTTGGGCGAGTCGGTGACTTCGGCCCTCGGCACCAAGATGCCGTGTTCCTCGAAGAGTTCCCTTGCCTGGTGTTCGTACAGGTCCATCTCGGCTCCTGACTACTGAGTCTTGCGTGGGCGAACCCCGAGACCCTCGAAAACTGCCGCACGCCCCCTGGACACCACCCACCGGATGCGGGATAACAAGCTTCATACAGTATTCGTCGACTGTATGCAATGTACCGCGAGAGCGTTCCAACCCCCTAGGAAGGGACAGGACTTCGCCATGCCCGACGACACCCAGGACGTCATTTCCGGCGGTCATCTCGTCGCCAAGGCCTTGAAGGCCGAAGGGGTAGAACGCATCTACACCCTGTGCGGCGGCCACATCATCGACATCTACGACGGCTGCGTCGACGAGGGCATCGAAGTCGTCGACGTCCGCCACGAACAGGTCGCCGCGCACGCCGCCGACGGTTACGCGCGGATCACCGGCAAGCCCGGCTGCGCGGTCGTCACCGCGGGCCCGGGCACGACCGACGCCGTCACCGGCGTCGCCAACGCCTTCCGCGCCGAGTCACCGATGCTGCTCATCGGCGGCCAAGGTGCCCTCACGCAGCACAAGATGGGGTCCCTCCAGGACCTGCCGCACGTCGACATGATGACGCCGATCACCAAGTTCGCGGCGGCCGTGCCGGACACGGCGCGCGCGGCGGACATGGTGTCCATGGCGTTCCGCGAGTGTTACCACGGCGCGCCCGGCCCCTCCTTCCTGGAGATCCCGCGCGACGTGCTCGACGCCAAGGTGCCGGCGGACAAGGCCCGCGTGCCGAAGGCCGGTGCCTACCGCGCCTCGACCCGCTCGGCCGGCGACCCCGAGGCCATCGAGAAGCTCGCCGACCTGCTCGTGCACGCCGAGAAGCCCGCGATCCTGCTGGGCAGCCAGGTGTGGACGACCCGCGGCACCGAGTCGGCCATCGAGCTGGTCCGCGCGCTGAACGTGCCGGCGTACATGAACGGCGCCGGCCGCGGCACTCTTCCGCCCGGCGACCCGCACCACTTCCAGCTCTCCCGCCGGTACGCCTTCTCCAACGCCGACGTCATCGTCATCGTCGGCACGCCCTTCGACTTCCGCATGGGCTACGGCAAGCGGCTGTCGGCGAACGCCACCGTCGTGCAGATCGACCTCGACTACCGGACCGTCGGCAAGAACCGCGACATCGACCTCGGCATCGTCGGCGACGCGGGCCTGGTGCTGAAGTCGGTGACCGAGGCGGCCTCGGGGCGCGTCAACGGAGGCGCGTCGAAGCGCAAGGAGTGGCTCGACGAGCTGCGCGCCGCAGAGCAGACCGCGCTGGAGAAGCGGCTGCCGCAGCTGCGCTCGGACGCCTCGCCCATCCACCCCTACCGGCTGGTCAGCGAGATCAACGACTTCCTCACCGAGGACTCGATCTACATCGGCGACGGTGGCGACATCGTCACCTTCTCCGGTCAGGTCGTGCAGCCCAAGTCACCGGGCCACTGGATGGACCCGGGCCCGCTGGGCACGCTCGGCGTCGGGGTGCCGTTCGTGCTCGCGGCCAAGCAGGCGCGGCCCGACAAGGAGGTCGTCGCGCTCTTCGGCGACGGTGCCTTCTCGCTCACCGGCTGGGACTTCGAGACGCTCGTCCGCTACGACCTCCCCTTCGTCGGCATCGTCGGCAACAACTCCTCCATGAACCAGATCCGCTACGGCCAGGCCGCCAAGTACGGCAAGGAGCGCGAGCGGGTCGGCAACACCCTCGGCGACGTCCACTACGACAAGTTCGCCCAGATGCTGGGCGGTTACGGCGAGGAGGTCCGGGACCCCGCCGACATCGGTCCGGCGCTGCGGCGCGCTCGCGAGTCGGGCAAGCCGTCGCTGATCAACGTCTGGGTCGACCCGGACGCGTACGCCCCCGGAACCATGAACCAGACCATGTACAAGTGAGGTGATCCGGTGACCGCCAAGGCTCTCGAAGGCATCCGCGTCCTGGACATGACGCATGTCCAGTCCGGGCCCTCCGCGACGCAGCTGCTCGCCTGGCTCGGCGCGGACGTCGTCAAACTGGAGGCGCCGACCGGGGACATCACGCGCAAGCAGCTGCGTGATCTCCCGGACGTCGACTCCCTCTACTTCACGATGCTCAACTGCAACAAGCGGAGCATCACCCTCAACACCAAGACCGAACGCGGCAAGGAGCTCCTCACCGAGCTGATCCGGCGCTCCGACGTCATGGTCGAGAACTTCGGACCGGGCGCCGTCGACCGCATGGGCTTCACCTGGGACCGCATCCAGGAGATCAATCCACGGATCGTCTACGCCTCCATCAAGGGGTTCGGCGAAGGCCCGTACACCAACTTCAAGGCGTACGAGGTCGTCGCGCAGGCCATGGGCGGATCGATGTCGACCACCGGCTTCGAGGACGGGCCGCCGCTGGCGACGGGGGCCCAGATCGGGGACTCGGGGACAGGTGTGCACGCCGTGGCG
The DNA here is from genome assembly GCF_040686175.1 of Streptomyces sp. NPDC086077. NCBI lineage: Bacteria > Bacillati > Actinomycetota > Actinomycetes > Kitasatosporales > Streptomycetaceae > Streptomyces > Streptomyces sp. NPDC086077. The sequence goes on from NZ_JBFBJT010000276.1 coordinate 4,057, forward strand.
GGCATCCTCGCGGCCCTGTACCAGCGGGAGCACACCGGGCGCGGGCAGCGGGTCAACGTGGCCATGCAGCACGCCGTACTCAACCTGTGCCGGGTGAAGCTGCGGGACCAGCAGCGCCTGGCACACGGGCCGCTCGCCGAATATCCGAACGAGGACTTCGGCACGGAGGTTCCCCGCTCGGGCAACGCCTCGGGCGGAGGCCAGCCCGGTTGGGCGGTCAAGTGCGCGCCGGGCGGCCCGAACGACTACGTGTACGTCATCGTGCAGCCCGTCGGCTGGCAGCCGATCAGCG
>NZ_JBFBJT010000277.1:0-4323 GCF_040686175.1 Streptomyces sp. NPDC086077
CAACGGTCGGTGGTGACGGCCTTTCCGGTCCGCTCCTCCACGACGGTGTGCAGGTCGCCGGTCTGCCGGGTGGTCAGCGTACGGCGGGCCATGGGCCGGGGCCGGCGGTCCTCCAGCACGACCTTCGCGACGTGCGGGGAGAAGAGCTGGAAACCCTTTGGGAATTCCTCGCGCGGTTCGCCGTGGTCCTTGGCGCGACCGCCGTGCATGTCCCGGCCCAGCCGGTCGTCGGCCCCGGGGAGCAGAGGCAGTCGAACGACCGTGGTGGCCCAGTCCAGCAGCTCGTCCAGGACGTGATCGGCGGCGCGCTCGGCCTGGACATCGAGAGGGCGGGCCATCCGCAGCACGGGGGCGTCGAAGTTCGGGCCGTAGCGCTCTGTCACGCCGCCTACGGCCTTGATCTGCTCGTACGACCAGGCGCGGTCGAATCCGAAACTTCCTCTGCTGCTGAAGAATTCAGGTGCGTCGGTCACCACGAGGACCGATTTCACGCCTACTCCGAAGCGCCCGATCTGCCCTCCACGCTTCTTCGACATGCTCATTCGAAGAATTGTCTCCGCACCCTCCGGGGTAACCGGATTACCCTCGTTCGCGCAGTACAAATGGGTGTCCGTGAGGATGATGTAAACACGTCCACCCGGCTCGTCTGCCATTTCGTCCGCCGCGTTCTGGACGAGTTCGAAGAGCTGGCGGTCGCCATATCCGCCCTGGGTGATCCGGCGTTCACCATTGGCGTGCTCGGCCACGAGGCCGGGGTCCACCGCGTAGGTCTGCAGCACGCGTGAGGACTGTTCGAGAACGGTTTGGACTACGGAAGAGGACGTAGGCGGCACTGCTCTGCACTCCTGAGTCGTGAAAGTTCGAGTGAAATGTTCAGCGATGGGTCCGGCCGCGCCGGCCTCATCGAAGCCGGCGCGTGCCTGCCGTGGTGCTGGTGCATTGGCGTCACAGTGCCTTCGCAGGCGGGAAGGCGTTGGGGATTCCGGACCGTCGAGAGGAAACGGCTAGGGCTGTGACCTGCGCCTTTGCCTGCCTCGCTCTCAGGTCGTGGGGAACTCATCCGACGGCAGACCGGAAATCCTGCCGTCGGGGAGGTCCTTCTCGGACAGGTCGCGGTCCTGGAGAATTGTCGCCACCTCGGTCTCAGCCTTGGCCGTGTTGATTGCCAGTTCGAATGAACTCATCTCCCGAGATGAAAACAAAAAGTCGTTGTATCCCTGTTCAATCATGAATGGCACGCCCCTATCCAAGTTGCACAGGGGTAAATTGGAGTACACGTCCCCCCGCGGAAATTGCTGACATCAAGCGTGAATCTCTCGCCGAGATTCTTGTTGGCTGAGAACATTAACGGGCGTCGGTCCGGTGTCGCCAGCCCTTTCATCGAAATACTTCTGCGGTGGAGTGGCGACTTGGTGTGCGCCTCGGTCTCCGATAAGGGGTTGAATTTGGATATACTTCTCCCCGGGTCGCCCAGCCCTCCCGATTTCGGAATTCGTGAGCGAGATGGGGTCCCCATCGTCAACAACCGTACCGAGGGTCACTCGAAGGTGCAACCCCAACTCGCCTTTTCCTAAAGGGAGTTGATGGCTCCATGTATGGAACTTCCCCATTCAGGGGGAGACTTGGTCATTCCGGGCAACTTGGACACTGGGTCCAAGGGGTTCATGTGATGAGGTCGATCAACTGCTGGTTGACGCTCCCTTGCGCGTCAAATTAGCCTCGTGGTCCACAACACACACGATCTGCATGGACTCCGAGGAAGAGCAGGTGACGCGTGGAGACAGGTGAGGAGTTCGGGCCTTGGCTGGCCCGACAGCTCAAGCTCGCGGGGAAGACACAGGCCGAACTGGCCGACGAGCTCCAGCTGACTCGGGCCGCCGTGTCCGCGTGGATCACCGGTAGGTCGACTCCTCGCCCGAGCGTCATGACGGACATCGCCAAGGCACTCGGCACGGACGTGGGTACGGTGCACACCCGCACCACCGACACCCAGGCCGGCCTCCCGGTCACCTGGTACCACCGTCCCGGTTACTCCGACGGCGGTCGTGACCTGGGCAATGCCGCTGCCTTCGCCTTCGACGCCGACGTGCAGGTGCTCGCCCGTGAGACCTGCCAGAACAGCCTGGACGAGCGCCTTACGGAGAACGGTCGCCCGGTCCGGGTCCGATACACCCTGCACGAGCTCACCGGTGAGGCCCTGGACTCCTTCCGTGAGGCGATCCTCTGGAACGATCTGTTTCCGCACTACTCCGCTGTCTCGGAGGTCGCCGGTGACCAGAAGGTCGGTCGGGTCGTGGACGCCGGGGTGCGCGACATGTACGAGAAGGGCCGTCTGGTCCTGCTGCGTGTCGACGATTACAACGCCTCCGGGCTCATCGGCGACGACTACGCGGACGGCAAGTTCGCCGCCGTGGTCAGACGTCAACTGGAGAGTCTCAAGTCCGGCCCTGGAGCCGGTGGTTCGTACGGCTTGGGCAAGGCGACGCTGTGGGCCACCAGCGCGCTCGGACTCGTGCTCATCAACTCCACCCTGTCCGTGCCTCACGAGGGACGCACCGAGCGACGGGTCATCGGCCGTCTGGAACTGCCCTGGCGCGAGGTGGGCGGCGAGCCGTACGCGGGCCCCGCATGGTTCGGGCGCCCCGACCCCGATTCACCTGGTGCCATGGTCGCCCGTTCGTGGTGGGCGGACGAGGAGACCGTGGCAAGCCTGCATCTGGCCAGGGATAGTGACGAACCCGGTACGTCCTTCCTCATCGTCGGCGCGCACGACGTGGCGAGCCTGGAGGGGGTCACGTCCGACGCCGATGACGAGTCGATCGGTGACGAGGAGGGCGACGAGGACACCCGTGACATCCGCAAGATGCACGGCCGTCTGGTCGAGGCGCTCGGGCGCGACTTCTGGGCGGCGATGACCGGCGGGGGCAACAGGCTCCCCCTTCTGGAAGTCTCTGTCCGTGCCCTGCGGAACGGCAAGGAGGTCGTGCCGGAGAGGCAGGTGGACCCGTCCGTCGAGCAGCCGTCCCGGACCCGTGCCCTCAGGGCGCACTACGAGGGCACCACCGTGGATCGCCTCACCGAGGCAGGGCAGGTGGCGGCGCGGAGCGTGCCGCTCAAGCTGCCGCTCTCCGGCGGCGCTCACGGGACGCTCGGTACCCACCAGGCGGTCCTGTTGGTCACCGAGGCCGAGGGGGACAGGGACGGCGACGGGGGGAAAAACCAGGTGCACTCGCTGCGCGGCAACCGCATGACGGTCAAGAGGACCGGGGTTCAGAGGTTGCCGCTCGGGACCAATCCCTTCCAGGCCGTTCTGTTGGTGGGCGAGGCGGCCGGGGAGGCTGCCCCCTTCGCGAAGGAGGCCGAGGAATTCCTGCGTGCGGCGGAGCCGCCTGAGCACGACCGTTGGGGACAGACTGAGGAGCTGACTCTGCGGTGGTCCCCGTCCGCGTATCGGCGCATCAGCGCCTTGACGGCCGAGGTCAACAACGCGGTCAGGGAACTTGTCGCACGGCCGAAGCGCAGCAGCCGCGAGGGCGGGGAGGCCGTGCGCAAGGCGTTGACCGTGAAAACCAAGCCCAAGGCCAAGGCAACCGCCGGGCCCGTGGTTCCGGTGCTGGACGGACTCGACGCGACGATCGGGGACGGAGGGGAGTGGCAGATCACCGCAGAGGTGAGCATCCCGCGTGGTGACGAGGTCGTCCCGATGGTGCCGCTCGCCCAGTTGGACGTGCGCTCCGGAGGCCGCCCGAAGCTGGACTGGGCGGAGCTCGTGGCCGTCGAGGGCTGTGAGGTGGAGGACGGGACGCTGCGCTTCACCCCCGGTGTGCGTCGCGCCAAGTTCCGAGGGTTCACCGATGTCACCAGTCACCCGGTCAGGACCACGCTCACCCGGCTCGTCCTCGAACTCCGTGCCGGCAAGGGGGAGTGACGCGTGAAGATCTACCCGTACAAGAGGCTCAACCGGCCGATCTCCCTCAGGGTGACTTCGGTCTCCCTCAGGCTTTCCGACGGTACCCGCGATCATTTGGAGACCACCGCGTACTCGTCCCAGCAGCAGGCCGTCGCGCTCGGCATCGGTGGTCACACGGACTGGGTGAGTGCGACGATCGGCCTCTCGGCGACGCTGCCACCCGGGGCGAACGCGCCGGACGCGGTGTGGTCCGATCTGTGTGTCCTCGCCGTCGTGACGGACGGCGAGACGAATGTCCGCACGTCCACCTCGCTCACGTGTGACAAGCAGGACGGCCGGGATTGGTCGGGCTCAGTGGAAGTGCTCCGAGACGACCACCTGGGGCGAGCCTCCCTCGCGGTGTACGCCGTCGG
>NZ_JBFBJT010000278.1:0-4252 GCF_040686175.1 Streptomyces sp. NPDC086077
AGGCCAGCCCGGTTGGGCGGTCAAGTGCGCGCCGGGCGGCCCGAACGACTACGTGTACGTCATCGTGCAGCCCGTCGGCTGGCAGCCGATCAGCGAGCTCATCGGCCGGCCCGAACTGGCCGACGACCCGGAGTGGTCGACGCCGGAGGCCCGGCTGCCCAAGCTCAACAAGATGTTCCAGCTGATCGAGGAGTGGTCCTCGACCCTGCCCAAGTGGGAGGTACTGGAGCGGCTGAACGCCCACAACATCCCGTGCGGGCCGATCCTGTCCACCAAGGAGATCATCGAGGACGCCTCGCTGGCGGCGAACGAGATGGTCGTCCGGGTGCCGCACCCCAAGCGCGGCGAGTTCATGACCGTCGGCAGTCCGCTGAAGCTGTCCGACTCCCCTGTGGAAGTGACCAGTTCGCCGCTGCTGGGCGAGCACAACGCCGAGGTCTACGTCGGCGAGCTCGGCCTCGGCGACGAGGAGCTGCTCCTGCTCAAGTCGAACGGAGTGATCTGACGTGATGGCCGAAGACCGGGTGCTGAGGGTGCGCACCCTCCTCGACACCGTCCGGGCAGCGGGGCGCACGGCGCTGACCGCCCCCGAGGGCAAGGTGCTCGCGGACGCGTACGGGATCGCCGTACCCGGTGAGGAGCTGGCGACCGACGTCGACGAGGCCGTGGCCTACGCGGCGCGGTTCGCCGGGCCCGTCGTGATGAAGATCGTCTCGCCGGACATCCTGCACAAGACCGACGCCGGCGGGGTGGTCGTCGGGGTCGAGGGCGCCGCTGACGTGCGGGCCGCGTTCCACACGATCGTCGACAACGCCCGCGCCTACGACGCGAACGCCCGCATCGAGGGTGTGCAGGTGCAGGAGCTGCTCCCCAAGGGGCAGGAGGTCATCGTCGGCGCGGTGACCGATCCGACGTTCGGGAAGGTCGTGGCCTTCGGGCTCGGCGGCGTGCTGGTCGAGGTCCTCAAGGACGTCACCTTCCGGCTCGCGCCGGTGGACGCCGACGAGGCGCTGTCCATGCTGGACTCGATCCGGTCCGCGGAGATCCTGCGCGGGGTCCGCGGCGCCGCGGGGGTGGACCGGTGGGCGGTCGCCGAGCAGATCCGCCGGGTCTCCCAACTCGTCACGGACTTCCCGGAGATCGCCGAGGTCGACCTCAACCCGGTGATCGCCACGCCGCAGGGCGCGGTCGCCGCGGACATCCGGGTGATCCTCTCCGAGGCACCGGTGAAGCAGCGCCGCCGCTACTCGCGCGAGGAGATCCTCACGTCCATGCGCCGGCTGATGCAGCCGCGCACGGTCGCCGTGATCGGTGCCTCGAACGAGCAGGGCAAGATCGGCAATTCGGTGATGCGCAACCTCATCGACGGCGGCTTCTCCGGGGAGATCCACCCGGTGAACCCCAAGGCCGATGACATTCTGGGCCGCAAGGCGTACAAGAGTGTCACGGACGTTCCCGGTGAGGTGGATGTGGCCGTGTTCGCCATTCCCGCCAAGTTCGTGGCCGCGGCGCTGGAGGAGGTGGGACGCAAGGGGATACCCAACGCCGTCCTCATCCCCTCCGGGTTCGCGGAGACCGGTGAACACGAGCTACAGGCCGAGATCGTGGAGATCGGCGAGCGGCACGGCACCCGGTTGCTCGGCCCGAACATCTACGGCTACTACTCCACCTGGCAGGACCTGTGCGCCACGTTCTGCACGCCGTACGACGTGAAGGGCGGCGTCGCGCTGACCTCGCAGTCGGGCGGCATCGGCATGGCCATCCTGGGCTTCGCCCGCACCACCAAGACGGGCGTGTCCGCGATCGTGGGCCTCGGCAACAAGTCGGACCTGGACGAGGACGACCTGCTGACCTGGTTCGGTGAGGACCCGCACACCGAGTGCATCGCCATGCACCTGGAGGACCTCAAGGACGGCCGGGCCTTCGTGGAGGCCGCGCGGGAGACCGTGCCGAAGAAGCCGGTGGTGGTCCTGAAGGCGGGCCGTACGGCGGCCGGCGCGAAGGCCGCGGGCTCGCACACCGGCGCCCTCGCGGGCGACGACGCGGTGTACGACGACATCCTCAGGCAGGCGGGTGTCATCCGGGCGCCCGGCCTGAACGACATGCTGGAGTACGCGCGCGCGTTGCCGGTGCTGCCCGCCCCCCAGGGCGACAACGTCGTGATCATCACGGGGGCCGGCGGCAGCGGCGTACTGCTCTCCGACGCCGTCACCGACAACGGCCTGTCCCTGATGGAGATCCCGCCGGACCTGGACGAGGCGTTCCGCGAGTTCATCCCGCCCTTCGGGGCCGCGGGCAACCCGGTGGACATCACCGGGGGCGAGCCGCCGTCGACGTACGAGGCGACCATCCGGCTCGGCCTGGAGGACCCGCGCATCCATGCGCTCGTCCTCGGCTACTGGCACACCATCGTGACCCCTCCCATGGTCTTCGCCGAGCTCACCGCGCGCGTGGTGGCCGAGTTCCGGGAGCGCGGGATCGAGAAGCCGGTGGTGGCGTCGCTCGCGGGCGACGTCGAGGTCGAGGAGGCGTGCCAGTACCTCTACGAGCGAGGGGTCGTGGCGTACCCCTACACGACGGAGCGGCCGGTGGCCGTGCTCGGTGCGAAGTACCGGTGGGCACGGGCGGCAGGGCTGTTGGGGGGCGGCTCATGAGGTGAGCGAGGGGGGAGCCGGCCGACGGTGCGCGTCGGCCGGCCCCGGAACCCGTGCGCGCACGAAAGGCATTGGACAGGGGGCGCTGGCCAGATCTTTCGACGCAAGGGGTGCAAAACGACATGACAACGACCGATCTGCCAACATCGGTGGCCTACCGAGAGGTGACCGACGCCAACGGGCGTGTGTACCGCCTCGGTGAGACCGACATCGACATCATGGGCCGCAAGCGCAAGTGGATGGTCATCCTGCCGTGGATCGGCATGATGGGCATCAGCTCGGCCGAGTACGCGTTCGCGTCGGCCGAGGACACCCTGCACATCGCACACAGTTGGAACAGTGCGCACATCTTCTGGATGCTCGGTGTCTGGGTGTTCTTCCAGGCGGCGGTGGCCTTCCCCGCCGGAAAGCTCAGGGAAAGCGGCAAGCTGCCCGCCCGCTGGGCGATGATGCTCGGCGCACTCGGCACACTGCTCGGATATCTGTCCCTCGCGTACGCGCCGCATGTGATCGTCGCGTACATAGGGTTCGGCATGTTCAGCGGTATGGGCGCCGGCATGGTCTACGCGACCTGCGTGAACATGGTCGGCAAGTGGTACCCGGAACGCAAGGGAGGCAAGACCGGCTTCGTCAACGGCGGATTCGCCTACGGTTCCGTGCCGTTCGTCTTCCTCTTCACCGGCTACATGGATCTGACGAACTTCCGCTGGGTGCTTGTCGGGGTCGGTGTCTTCCTGGCCGGGGTGGTGGCCGTGTCCGGCTACTTCTTCAAGGACCCGCCGAAGAACTGGTGGCCCGAGGAGGTCGACCCGCTGCGGGTGCCGGACGACCACCGCGCCCGGCGCGCACTGGCGATGAACCCGCCGGCGGTCAAGCAGTACACCCCGAAGGAGGCCTGGAAGACCGGGCGGGTCGCGCTGATGTGGTTCTGCCTGATGTGCACGTCGGGCGTGAACATCTTCGGCATCGCCTTCCAGGTCGACATAGGCAAGGAGGCCGGTTTCGCCGGCGGAATAGTCGCGACGGCCATGTCACTCAAGGCCATCGTCAACGGCACCGGGCGCGGTGTGATCGGCTGGTTGTCGGACCGTTACGGGCGCAAGCGATGCCTGATCTTCGTCTGCATCGTCCTCGGCCTTTCCCAGTACGGCATCCTGTGGTCCGCCAACATCGAGAACCTCCCGCTGTTCCTGCTCTTCTCCAGCATCTCCGGGTTCGGCGGAGGCGCCATCTTCCCGATGTTCGCGGCGATGACGGCGGACTACTTCGGCGAGAACAACAACGCGTCCAACTACGGCCTGGTCTACAGCTCCAAGCTGGTGTCCGGCCTGCTCGGATCCGGCATGGGTGCCGTCGTGGTGGGCAACTGGGGCCACACCGGGGCGTTCACGCTGGCCGGCTCGATCTCGCTGTTCGCCGCGTTCATCGCACTGTTCCTGTCCCAACCGGGTCGGCCCAGGTCGAAGCGCATCGACCCCAACCCCCACCCGCTGGGCGAGGAGACGGCCTGACGTGACAGGTGGCCCGCGAGGCCGCACGAAGAGCCGCGAACGCGGACCGGGCGGCCCTTCCCCCGGCTGGGGGAAGGGCCGCCCGGT
>NZ_JBFBJT010000279.1:0-4105 GCF_040686175.1 Streptomyces sp. NPDC086077
GTGCGGCGCCCCGTGTCGCCCTCGGCCCGGTCCGTGCCGTGCCCCGGGGCGTCGTACCGCTCGGCCGCGCCGGCCAGCAGTGCGGCGGCGGCCTCGATGTACGGGCCCGAGGGGATGTCCGGGACGCCGAGGTCACGGGCCAGCGCGGGAAGGGCCTGGGAGCCGGCCAGCTCCTGGTAGCCGCCGCTGTTGGCCTTCGTGACCTGGCGGACCAGGGGTGCGCCCGGGACGGGCAGGAAGCCGACCTCGCCGGCACCGCCCGTCCAGCCGCGGTGCAGCCGGCCGCCGAGGACCAGGGCGGCGCCGAGGCCGCCCTCGTTCCACAGCAGCACGAAGTCGGCGTGCCCTTGGGCGGCGCCGAGGCGCTGCTCGGCGACGGCGACGAGGTTGACGTCGTTCTCGTATTCCACCGGCATCGGCAGCGCGGCGGCCAGTTCGTCGAGGAGGGTGGGGGAGTGCCAGCCCGGCAGGTGCGAGGCGTAGCGCAGCCGGCCGGTGTTCGGGTCGAAGGCGCCGGGCGTGCCGATGACGAGCCGGTGGATGTCGGCCCTGGCCAGCCCCGCGGCCTTCACGGCGCCGTCGAGGGCGTCGGTGACCTGGCGTACGACGGGCTGGAGGGGCCGTCGGCCGGGGGTGGGGACCTCGTACGTGCCGACCGTGCGGCCGGTGATGTCGGCGACGGCGGCGAGGACGCGCTCGGGGGTGACGTCGAGGCCGGCGGCGTGGGCGGCGGCCGGGTTGACGGCGTAGAGCTGGGCGTTCGGCCCGGGGCGGCCCTCGCTGGTGCCGGTCACCAGTACCAGCCCGGCGGCCTCCAGCCGGGCCAGCAACTGCGAGGCGGTCGGCTTGGACAGGCCGGTGAGCTTGCCGATCCGGGTGCGCGAGAGCGGGCCGTGCTCCAGGAGCAGGTCCAGCGCGGCACGGTCGTTCATGGCCCGCAGCACGCGGGGGGTGCCCGGGGTACCCGCGGTTCCTGCCATGGGCTCGACACCTGCCTTTCGCCCGCTCAGCTTGGCAGCGGCCGGGACGTCACGTCCATCCGCCACTGTTAGGAAGGTTTCCTGTTTGCTGTGGGGGAACGTAGGCCCGCCGTGAACCGGGCGTCAAGAGCGAATGCCCCCGGGCAACGGAGTCGTTACCTGGGGGCGTCGGGCGAGGGGGGCCGGTTCTCCGGCGGAAGGCCGCCGCGGATCTACTTCGTCGTGCTCGTGGGCGGCGCGATCGGGGACGCCGCGGTCGCCTGCGGTGAGGTGGTGTTGGCGTACACCGACGGGGCCGCCATGCCCGCCGTCGGATCCGCCACGGCTCCCTCCTCCTGCTGGAGGGGCAGTCCGCCGACGATGCGGATGCCCTCCTGGTCGAAGCGGCGCTTGATGCGCCAGCGCAGTTCGCGCTCGATCGTGAGGGACTTGCCGGGCATGGTCTTGGCGGAGACGCGCACGACCATCGAGTCGAGCAGGACGCTGTCCAGACCGAGGATCTCGACCGGGCCCCAGAGCATCTCGTTCCAGGGGTCCTCCTTGCTCATCGCCTCGCCGACCTCGCCGAGCACGGCCTTGACGCGGTCGAGGTCCTCGGAGGGGCGCACGGTGACGTCCACGCCGGCCGTGGCCCAGCCCTGGGAGAGGTTGCCGACCCGCTTGACCTCGCCGTTGCGGACGTACCAGATCTCGCCGTTGTCGCCGCGCAGTTTCGTGACGCGCAGGCCGACCTCGATGACCTCGCCGGAGGCGACACCGGCGTCGATCGAGTCACCGACGCCGTACTGGTCCTCAAGGATCATGAACACGCCGGAGAGGAAGTCCGTGACCAGGTTGCGCGCGCCGAAGCCGATCGCCACGCCCGCCACACCCGCGGAGGCCAGCAACGGCGCCAGATTGATCTGGAAGGTGGAAAGGATCATCAGGGCGGCCGTGCCGAGGATGACGAAGCTCGCCACCGAGCGCAGCACCGAGCCGATCGCCTGGGAGCGCTGACGGCGGCGCTCCACGTTCACCAGCAGGCCGCCGATCGCCGTGCCGTCCACGGACTGGGCGGTGCGGTTCATGCGGTCTATCAGCTTGGTGATCGCCCGCCGCACCGCCACCCGCAGCACCGCCGCGATCACCACGATCAGCAGCACCCGCAGGCCGATCGCGAGCCATGTCGACCAGTTCTGCTCCACCCAGCCGGCGGCGTTCGTCGCGCGCTGCTGGGCGTCCTGCAGGGTGGGCACGGAGGGTGCCGTCTCCGACGGGGTCGGCGACGGTGACGGTCCGACGGCCAGTAGGACGGGCAAGGACGACACGGGGGGACCTCCAGGTGCAACAACGGCCCGCCCCCGGTACGACGGTCAGGTCCAAGGTCACGAACAGGTCACCGGTCGGGCGGAGCAACCACACTATCGGGACATCGTGTGGGGATCGTTGCGCTGTTCGGGGGAGAGACGGTGTCACCCGGGGGATGTACAGATCAGACGAACAGCAGGTGAGGCGAACAGTTCGGCGAGGAGGGGGGAGGAGATGGTCGGGAGCCTGGGGAGGAAGCCGATGTGGTCGAAAACACTCCCAGCCCGTTACCGGGACATGGTGGCGCTTTCACCAGGCATGAGGGGAGACTGACTGCAGATCGTCCCGGCGCGAGCCACGCGCCGCCGGCGTACAAGGAGGCATCCGTGCCGCATGTCCTGGTCCTCAACGCATCGTACGAGCCACTCGGCGTCGTACCGCTCCGCCGCGCGCTCATCCTCGTCCTCGAGAACAAGGCCGTATGCCTCGAGGAGTCCGGCGCCTTTATGCACAGTGCGACCGTCACAGTCCCCGCACCCAGCGTGGTCCGGCTCAAGCGATTCGTCCGGGTTCCCTATCGGGGGCCCGTTCCTCTCACCCGCAGGGCGCTGTTCGCCCGCGACGGGGGCCGGTGCATGTACTGCGGTGGCGTCGCAACCAGCGTCGACCACGTCATCCCGCGCAGCCGCGGGGGCAAGCACGTCTGGGACAACGTGGTGGCCTCCTGCCGCCGCTGCAACCACGTGAAGGCCGACCGCCACCTCGGCGAGATCGGCTGGCGGCTGCGCCACAATCCCGCCCCACCCACCGGCCTGGCCTGGCGCATCATCGGGACCGGCCATAGGGATCCGCGCTGGTTGCCGTACTTGCAGCCGTACGGCGCGGACGACGCCATGGCCCGGATCGACGGCATTTCCGCCTGACGACCCGGGCTTTTGCATGTCCTGGTGCAGGGTGCCTGTACGGGACCGGGGATGCCCCCGGTCCCGCGGGCAGGAAGGCCCCCTAGGCGTACCTCAGCTCGCCCGGCCGCACGGACCGGCGCAGCAGGGGCAGCGAGGTGGCGGCCGCCAGCAGGCACGCGCCGTAGACCCCCGCCGGGACGAGCAGCGCCGCCCACGGCAGGGAGCCGTTGCCCGCGAGTGCGGTGTACCCGCCGCCCAAGGCCGTGCCGCCGACCCCCGCCAGCAGCATCGCCGGCGCCAGCGTCAGAGCGGCGATCGTCGGCGCGACCGCCCACCGTCCGTGCCGCTGCCGCACACGCCCTCCTCGCCGTCGCCGGGCTCTTCCCCTCTCGTGCCGCCTCTTCCCATATCCGTGTCAGGGAGGGATCGGGCCCATCATTCGCGGCGGGGAGTGTCAACGAAGGTGGCCGTCATGTTCCGATTGTCGAAACGTGGAGAGAGCGCGCGTACGGAATGTGAGGAGAAGAACCTTCTTGGCCGTGGGGGCGTCTGGCCTCGCGCTCACTGGGTAGGGCTGCGATGACCCACTCGAACCGACAAGGAGGACCCCGTGGCCGCTTCGGCACACCTTCTGCTGTCCGCCCTCTCCGACGACAGGCCCCGCCGCGACGACAATCCCCGCGCCGATGGGGGCGCCCGCTCCAAACGCACCCCTCCGCCCGGGGACGCGCACCGCTCCAAACGCACGCCGTTCCCGCGGCAGGCGACGCAGCCCGCCGACCCTGACCCGGCGAAGGCCGATCCGGCCGGTCCCGATCTCGCACGGGTGTGCGCCTTCAGTGCGGAGGGTGCCTGCACCGAGGCCCCTTTGACCAGCGAACCCCCGCTGCCCGACGCCGAGCCCCTCACCAGCGAGCCCCCGCTCGCCGCCCC
>NZ_JBFBJT010000280.1:0-4052 GCF_040686175.1 Streptomyces sp. NPDC086077
CGAAGACGCGGACGCCGATGACCTTGCCGATCTCGCCGTGCGGGACCTTCAGCGAGGTGTCACGGACCTCACGGGCCTTCTCACCGAAGATCGCGCGCAGCAGGCGCTCCTCCGGCGTCAGCTCGGTCTCACCCTTGGGCGTGACCTTGCCGACGAGGATGTCGCCGGCGACGACCTCGGCACCGATACGGATGATGCCGCGCTCGTCGAGGTCGGCGAGGACCTCCTCGGAGACGTTCGGGATGTCCCGGGTGATCTCCTCGGGGCCGAGCTTGGTGTCACGGGCGTCGACCTCGTGCTCCTCGATGTGGATCGAGGAGAGGACGTCGTCCTGCACGAGGCGCTGCGACAGGATGATCGCGTCCTCGTAGTTGTGACCCTCCCACGGCATGAACGCCACGAGCAGGTTCTTGCCCAGGGCCATCTCGCCGTTCTCGGTGGCCGGACCATCGGCGAGCACCTGGCCCGTGATGATGCGGTCGCCCTCGTTGACGATGACCTTCTGGTTGACCGAGGTGCCCTGGTTGGACCGGGAGAACTTGGCCAGGCGGTACGTGATGTACGTGCCGTCGTCGTTGGCGGTGGTGATGTAGTCCGCGGAGACCTCCTGGACCACACCGTCCTTCTCGGCCTTCACCACGTCGCCGGCGTCGACCGCGGAGCGGTACTCCATGCCGGTGCCGACGAGCGGGGACTCCGCCTGGATCAGCGGCACGGCCTGGCGCATCATGTTCGCGCCCATGAGGGCACGGTTGGCGTCGTCGTGCTCCAGGAAGGGGATCATGGCGGTCGCGACCGACACCATCTGGCGCGGCGAGACGTCCATGTAGTCCACGTCGTCACCGGCGACGTAGTCGACCTCGCCGCCACGGCGGCGGACCAGCACGCGGTTCTCGGCGAACCGCATGTCGTCGTTGAGCGTGGCGTTGGCCTGCGCGATGACGAAGCGGTCCTCCTCGTCGGCCGTCAGGTAGTCGACGTCGTCGGTGACCCGGCCCTCGACGACCTTGCGGTACGGCGTCTCGACGAAACCGAACGCGTTGACCCGGCCGTACGAGGCGAGCGAGCCGATCAGACCGATGTTCGGGCCTTCGGGCGTCTCGATCGGGCACATGCGGCCGTAGTGCGAAGGGTGGACGTCTCGGACCTCGAAGCCGGCCCGCTCACGGGAGAGACCACCCGGGCCGAGGGCGTTGAGACGACGCTTGTGCGTCAGGCCCGACAGCGGGTTGTTCTGGTCCATGAACTGGGACAGCTGGCTGGTGCCGAAGAACTCCTTGATGGAGGCGACGACCGGCCGGATGTTGATCAGGGTCTGCGGCGTGATCGCCTCGACGTCCTGGGTGGTCATGCGCTCGCGCACGACGCGCTCCATACGGGCGAGACCCGTACGGACCTGGTTCTGGATGAGCTCGCCGACGCTGCGGATACGGCGGTTGCCGAAGTGGTCGATGTCGTCGGTCTCGACGATGATCGAGCGCCCGGACTCGCCGACCGTCTCGGTCTCACCGGCGTGCAGCTTCACCAGGTACTTGATCGTCGCGATGATGTCCTCGACGGTCAGGACGCCCGCGTCCAGCTGCGTGTCCGTACCCAGCTTCTTGTTGACCTTGTAGCGGCCGACCTTGGCGAGGTCGTAGCGCTTGGGGTTGAAGTACAGGTTCTCCAGCAGCGTCTGCGCGGCCTCACGGGTGGGGGGCTCGCCCGGACGCAGCTTGCGGTAGATGTCGAGCAGCGCGTCGTCCTGGCCCTGGGTGTGGTCCTTCTCCAGGGTGGCACGCATCGACTCGTACTGACCGAACTCCTCGAGGATCTGCTCGGTGGTCCAGCCGAGCGCCTTCAGGAGGACGGTGACGGACTGCTTGCGCTTGCGGTCGATACGGACACCGACCATGTCGCGCTTGTCGATCTCCATCTCCAGCCAGGCACCCCGGGACGGGATGATCTTGGCGGAGAAGATGTCCTTGTCGGACGTCTTGTCGATGGAGGAGTCGAAGTAGACACCCGGCGAACGGACCAGCTGGGACACCACGACACGCTCGGTGCCGTTGATGACGAAGGTGCCCTTGTTGGTCATGAGCGGGAAGTCGCCCATGAAGACCGTCTGGGACTTGATCTCGCCGGTCTCGTTGTTGGTGAACTCGGCGGTGACGAAGAGCGGAGCCGCGTAGGTGAAGTCACGCTCCTTGCACTCGTCGATCGAGTTCTTCGGCGGCTCGAAGCGGTGGTCGCGGAACGTCAGCGACATCGACCCGCTGAAGTCCTCGATCGGGGAGATCTCCTCGAAGATCTCCTCGAGCCCGGACTTGGTGGGGACGTCCTGACCGTTCTCCAGAGCCTCCTCGACCCGACTCTGCCAGGCCGTGTTGCCGAGCAGCCAGTCGAAGCTCTCGGTCTGCAGCGCGAGCAGGTTCGGAACCTCGAGAGGCTCCTTGATCTTTGCAAAAGAGATGCGCAGCGGGGCAGTGCTGGCGCCGTTGTTCGTATTCGCGGTCGAGGCGTTGCGCGAGGCGGCCAAGAGGGGGTCCTTCCGAGGGCTCGGACTCACTACGCGCGTACCGGCCCCTCACCGATACACAGAGACAGATAGCCCCAGGTCAGGGACGGTCCGATCGTCGGTGCTTAAGCGAGGGCATGCCCCTGGTGACGGGCAGGGGACAGCTAACAGGCAGCGCAAAGGGTCAGTGTAGCCACTTGGCACACTGATGTCCAGTGCGGGTTTTCGAAGACCCTCGATGCCCTCGTTGTCCTCAACCCCTGCGACAAGGCCACGCCCTCAACGCCACGGTGATACTGCCCTCTTCGTCGTCGATCCATGCCTCGGATTCGGATCCTTGTGACGACGCGTCCTGAGAATTGCGCGCTGCGTGCAGTTCGTCAAGGCCCCCTTGCCCAAGCCGGGGTGCTGCGCTCGTCACGTGCAGCCCGCCACCGGGGGCGCTGAGAGGCACAACGAAGATCACCTTACCCCTCGCGACCACGGGTGCAAGGCAGCCGCCGCCGGGCCCTCGGAACGCCGAAGAGCGACCACCCGGATGGATGATCGCTCTTCGGTGCGTTCGCGTTACAGCCCCAGGGGACTGTTCACGGCCCTGCGGGGCCGCGGTCCGCGCGCGAGAGTCCGTGCGGGACCCGTGAGGCCTTACTTGACCTCGACGGAGGCGCCGGCGCCCTCGAGGGCCTCCTTGGCCTTCTCCGCGGCGTCCTTGGCGACCTTCTCGAGGACGGGCTTCGGGGCGCCGTCCACCAGGTCCTTGGCCTCCTTCAGGCCGAGGGAGGTCAGCTCACGCACGACCTTGATGACCTGGATCTTCTTGTCACCGGCGCCGGTGAGGACGACGTCGAACTCGTCCTTCTCCTCGACGGCCTCGGCGGCAGCGCCACCGGCGGCACCGCCGGCGATCATGACCGGCGCGGCAGCGGCGGCGGTGACGTCGAACTTCTCCTCGAACGCCTTCACGAACTCGGAGAGCTCGATGAGGGTCATCTCCTCGAACTGCGCGAGCAGGTCTTCCTGAGACAGCTTCGCCATGATGGCGGTCCTTCCACTAATTCGGCTGGTGCCGGATGTACATGTCTGGCGGGCGTACGTCTGGCCCGCTGTGACCGTCGCGTTCAGGCTGCGGCGGTCAGTGTGCGAGCCGAGTTACTCGGCACCGCCCTGCTCGGCCTGCTTGGCGCGCAGCGCGTCCACGGTGCGGACGAGCTTCGACGGCAGCGCCTGGAAGACGGAGGCAGCCTGGGACTGCTTCCCCTTGAAGGCACCGGCCAGCTTGCTGAGCAGAACCTCGCGGGACTCGAGGTCCGCAAGCTTCTTGATCTCGTCGGCGGACAGCGCCTTACCGTCAAGGACACCGCCCTTGATGACGAGATTCGGGTTGTCCTTGGCGAAGTCACGAAGACCCTTCGCCGACTCCACCGGGTCACCGGTGACGAAGGCGACGGCCGTCGGACCAGCGAAGAGCTGGTCGTCGAGCGTGATCCCGGCCTCGTTGGCCGCAATCTTGGTCAGCGTGTTCTTCACCACGGCGTACTGGGCGTTCTCACCGAGC
>NZ_JBFBJT010000281.1:0-4047 GCF_040686175.1 Streptomyces sp. NPDC086077
GACGCGGTCGGGCCGGATGGGCAGGTTGCGGTGGCGTACGCCGGTCGCGTGCCAGACGGCGTTGGCGACCGCGGCCGCGGCGCCCACGATGCCGACCGCGGCTGAGTGACGTCATCGCACGGCTTGCTGGGTCAACGCGCCGCCGTCGCCGCGCGAAGCCGGACGTCCGCGCGGCGCTTGGCCTCGGCGTCGTCCTCCGCCTTCGCACGCTCCAGTTCCTGCTCGACGCGCTTGACATCGATCTCGTCGGCCAGCTCGGCGACCTCCGCCAGCAACGACAGCTTGTTGTCCGCGAACGAGACGAAACCGCCGTGCACCGCGGCGACGACCGTTCCACCATCACTCGTACGGATGGTCACCGGGCCCGACTCCAGCACACCGAGCAGCGGCTGGTGACCGGGCATGACGCCGATGTCGCCGGACGTGGTGCGCGCGACGACCAGGGTGGCCTCGCCGGACCAGACCTGGCGGTCGGCAGCGACCAGCTCGACGTGCAGCTCAGCAGCCAAGGGTGGCTCCTCGGGTCACCACCCGGCGGTTCTGCCGGGTGTTGGTTACAAGTCTAATAGGCGTGGCAGAGGGGGCGGGACGACCCCGCCCCCTCACGACACGAGCACGAGGCCCGGGTCAGGAGACGCCCAGCTCCTTCGCGTTCTTCTTCAGGTCCTCAAGACCACCGCACATGAAGAAGGCCTGCTCGGGGAAGTGGTCGTACTCACCGTCGCAGATCGCGTTGAACGCCGCGATCGACTCCTCCAGCGGCACGTCCGAGCCGTCCACACCGGTGAACTGCTTGGCGACGTGGGTGTTCTGGGACAGGAAGCGCTCCACGCGACGGGCACGGTGGACGACCAGCTTGTCCTCCTCGCCGAGCTCGTCGATACCGAGGATCGCGATGATGTCCTGGAGGTCCTTGTACTTCTGCAGGATGTTCTTGACACGCATGGCGGCGTCGTAGTGGTCCTGCGCGATGTACCGCGGGTCCAGGATGCGGGACGTGGAGTCCAGCGGGTCCACGGCCGGGTAGATGCCCTTCTCCGAGATCGGACGGGACAGAACCGTCGTCGCGTCGAGGTGGGCGAAGGTGGTGGCCGGGGCCGGGTCGGTCAGGTCGTCCGCGGGGACGTAGATCGCCTGCATCGAGGTGATCGAGTGACCACGGGTCGAGGTGATGCGCTCCTGGAGGAGACCCATCTCGTCGGCCAGGTTCGGCTGGTAACCCACCGCGGAGGGCATACGGCCGAGCAGGGTCGAGACCTCGGAACCGGCCTGCGTGAAGCGGAAGATGTTGTCGATGAAGAACAGCACGTCCTGCTTCTGCACATCACGGAAGTACTCCGCCATGGTCAGACCGGCCAGGGCCACGCGCAGACGGGTGCCCGGGGGCTCGTCCATCTGACCGAAGACCAGCGCGGTCTTGTCGATGACGCCCGACTCCGACATCTCCTCGATGAGGTCGTTGCCCTCACGGGTGCGCTCACCGACACCGGCGAACACGGAGACACCGTCGTGGTTGTTGGCGACGCGGTAGATCATCTCCTGGATGAGCACGGTCTTGCCGACGCCGGCGCCACCGAACAGACCGATCTTTCCACCCTTGACGTACGGGGTGAGAAGGTCGATGACCTTGACGCCGGTCTCGAACATCTCGGTCTTCGACTCGAGCTCGTCGAAGCGCGGGGCCTTGCGGTGGATGGACCAGCGCTCACCGTCGTAGGACTCGTCGACGTTCAGCACCTCACCGAGGGTGTTGAACACCTTGCCCTTGGTGAAGTCACCGACCGGGACGGTGATGCCCGTGCCGGTGTCGGTCACCACGGCCTGGCGGACCAGACCGTCGGTGGGCTGCATGGAGATGGTGCGGACCAGGCCGTCACCCAGGTGCTGGGCGACCTCCAGGGTCAGCGTCTTCTTCTCGCCGGCGTTGGCCGGGTCGGCCACCTCGACGTGCAGCGCGTTGTAGATCTCCGGCATCGCGTCGACGGGGAACTCCACGTCGACGACCGGGCCGATGACCCGCGCGACGCGGCCCGTCGCCGTGGCCGTCTCAACAGTGGTGGTCATTAGTTGTCACTCCCCGCGGTCGCGTCGGCCAGGGCGCTCGCGCCACCGACGATCTCGCTGATTTCCTGGGTGATTTCGGCCTGGCGGGCCGCGTTGGCAAGACGGGAGAGCGTGTTGATCAGCTCACCCGCGTTGTCGGTGGCCGACTTCATCGCGCGCCGGGTGGCGGCGTGCTTGGAAGCCGCCGACTGGAGCAGCGCGTTGTAGATCCGGCTCTCGACGTACCGCGGAAGCAGGGCGTCCAGGACGTCCTCCGCCGACGGCTCGAAGTCGTACAGCGGGAGAATCTCGCCCTTGGGTTTGGCCTCCGCCGCGACCTCCTCGAGGCTGAGCGGCAGCAGACGCGCGTCCTGCGCGTTCTGCGTCATCATCGAGACGAACTCGGTGAAGACGATGTGGAGTTCATCCACGCCGCCGTCCGCCGTCTCCTTCTCGATGGCCTCGATCAGCGGAGCCGCGACCTTCTTGGCGTCCGCGTACGAGGGCTCGTCGGTGAAGCCGCTCCACGACTCCGCGATCGTGCGCTCACGGAAGTTGTAGTGGGCGACACCGCGCCGGCCGACGATGTACGTGTCGACCTGCTTGCCCTCGCGCTCCAGCCGCTCGGTGAGCTGCTCCGCCGCCTTGATGGCGTTGGAGTTGAACGCACCGGCCAGACCCCGGTCGCTGGTCAGCAGGAGCACAGCGGACCGCGTGACCGTCTCGGCCTGGGTGGTCAGCGGGTGCTTGGTGTTCGACCCGGTACCGACCGCCGTGACCGCGCGGGTCAGTTCCTGCGCGTACGGCGTGGAGGCCGCCACCTTGCGCTGCGCCTTGACGACGCGCGAGGCGGCGATCATCTCCATCGCCTTGGTGATCTTCTTGGTCGCGGTGACGGATCGGATGCGACGCTTGTAGACCCGGAGCTGGGCTCCCATGAGTCAGGTCCCTTCCTTACGTCACTTGGCGGTGGACGGAGCGTCCTCGCCGAGCAGCTTGCCGTCCGAGGTCTCGAACTGCTTCTTGAACTCGGCGATGGCGTCGGCGACGGCCGTGAGGGTGTCGTCCGACATCTTGCCGCCCTCCTTGATGGAGGTCATGAGGCCCTGCTCCTTGCGGTGCAGGTACTCCAGGAGCTCCCTCTCGAAGCGGCGGACGTCGGCGACCGGCACCTCGTCCATCTTGCCGGTGGTGCCGGCCCAGACGGAGACGACCTGGTCCTCGGTGGACATCGGCTGGTACTGAGCCTGCTTCAGCAGCTCGACCATGCGCTGACCACGCTCCAGCTGCGACTTCGACGCGGCGTCCAGGTCGGAACCGAAGGCGGCGAACGCCTCCAGCTCACGGAACTGGGCCAGGTCGACGCGCAGACGGCCGGAGACCTGCTTCATCGCCTTGTGCTGCGCGGAACCACCGACTCGGGAGACGGAGATACCGACGTTCAGCGCGGGGCGCTGACCGGCGTTGAACAGGTCCGACTCCAGGAAGCACTGGCCGTCGGTGATGGAGATGACGTTGGTCGGGATGAACGCCGAGACGTCGTTGGCCTTGGTCTCGACGATCGGCAGACCGGTCATCGAGCCGGCACCCATCTCGTCGGAGAGCTTCGCGCAGCGCTCCAGCAGGCGGGAGTGCAGGTAGAAGACGTCACCCGGGTAGGCCTCACGGCCCGGCGGGCGGCGCAGCAGCAGGGAGACGGCACGGTAGGCGTCGGCCTGCTTCGACAGGTCGTCGAAGATGATGAGGACGTGCTTGCCCTCGTACATCCACTGCTGGCCGATGGCCGAACCGGTGTACGGCGCCAGGTACTTGAAGCCGGCCGGGTCGGACGCCGGGGCGGCGACGATGGTCGTGTACTCCAGCGCGCCGTTCTCCTCCAGCGCGCGGCGGACCGACGCGATGGTGGAGCCCTTCTGGCCGATGGCGACGTAGATGCAGCGGACCTGCTTGTTCGGGTCGCCGGTACGCCAGTTGTCACGCTGGTTGATGATCGTGTCGACGGCC
>NZ_JBFBJT010000282.1:0-4022 GCF_040686175.1 Streptomyces sp. NPDC086077
TTCGGCAGCTTCGCACATCGTCCGCACACCCTCCGGACGGAAACACTGCAGACCGGCATCCGCATGAACCGCGAAGGTAAGTAACCTTGCATGCGGCTGTCCAGCCGCACCGGTTCCGTCCGGCCTGGGCGGTGGCACGAGAACGAGCGGGCATCGGAGGGGCGGCCGCACACATGACCACCGGACTGATCCCCGGGGGACAGCCCCCGGACCCCGGGCCGACGAGCGGCCTGCCGACACAGACGCGCGGCGCGCCGGCCGGCACCGCCGCCCAGCACGTCGAGAGCAGATCGAGGAGTTTCGTGATCACCGCGCGCGCGGCCGCCAGCTTCGAGCCCGTCGGGCGCTCGGTCGCCTCCGCACGCTCCTTCGTCCGCGACACGCTCCAGGGCTGGGGGTACGCCGACGTCGTCGACGACGCCGTGGTGCTCACCAGCGAACTGGTCACCAACGCCGTCGTCCACGCGGGCACCAACGCGGACGTGCTGTGCCTGCGCCTCGACGGCGGCGTCCGCATCGAGGTCGCCGACCACTACCCGGAACGCGAAGTCCCCCTCCAGGGCTCCGCCGTCAACATGGGCAGCCCCGACCGCGAGGGCGGCCGGGGTCTCCAACTGTGCGCGGCCCTCGCCGGCCGCTGGGGCGTCGACTACACGCCCACGCACAAGCAGGTCTGGTTCCAGATCGACCTTCCCGAACGCGCCGTGGGCACCCGCACCGCCGGCCCGTCCCTCCCCGCCGACCTGCTCCCGCTGGCCGACGGCCGCGTCCGCGTCGCCGTCATCCAGATCGACCGCGGCGGCGCCATCACCGCCTGGAACGAGGACGCCGAGGAACTCTTCGGCTACCAGGGCGAACAGGTCACCGGCAAGCCCCTGACCGACCTCGCCGCCTGGCCGCACACCCCGGGCACCAGCACCGGCATCGCCGAGGCGCTGCGCCTCTCCCGCTGGGAAGGCAGCTACGGCATCCGCGACTCCGGCGGCCGGGTCGTACCGGTGTACGCCTCCCACCTCCGCGTCCGCGACACCGCCGGCGAGCCCTCCACCGTCTGCCTCCTCGTCCGCGACCACGAACGGGCCGTACTGCAGACGCCGATGCGCATGACGGCGTCCGACTCGACCACCTCCTCCGAGGGCCAGAGCACCGACCCCTTCGAGGTGTTCATCGGCTCCCCGGCCCCCGACGACCTCGACGGCCTCCTCCAGCGCACGGTCGAACGCGCCCGCGACATGCTCGACGGCGACTCCGCGTTCCTCCTGCTCGCCACCGACGACGAGACGGAGTTGGAGGTCCGCGCCTCCACGGGCCTGCCCTCCGCCCGCCAGCGCTTCGCCCGCGTCCCCGTCGAGGCGGGCCCCGGCCGCTACGGCTCGGCCCGCATGCCCGCCGTCCACGACGACCTCGCGGCCGTCCCGGGCGCCGTACCGCTGCTCAGCGGCACCGGCATGCGCTCGGTCGTCACCGTCCCGCTCAAGGTCGAAGGCCGCCTCACCGGCTCTCTCGGCGTAGCAGCGGAGGGCGCCGGCCGCTACTCCAACGAGGAGGCCCTGCGCCTCCAGTTCGCCGCCGACCGCATCGCCCTGGCCGTCGAGTCGGCCCGCCTCGGCGAACTCGAACGCCTGCGCCGCGGCTCCCTCAGCTTCCTCGTCGAGGCCTCCGACCTGCTCGCCGGCACCCTGGACCGCGACCAGACACTCGCCCTGATGGCGCAGATGACGGTCCCGACGCTGGCCACCTGGTGCGCGGTCTACACGATCGCCGACCAGGCCTCCGAGCCCTACCTCTCGTACGTCCTGCACGAGGACGAGGAACTCATCGACGGCATCAAGTCGCTGCTGTCGAAGATCGCCCCACCCGACCCCGTGCCCACCCCCGGCGCCCGCGTCTGGTCGGCCCCGGCGGAAGCCTCCCACCAGGCGGCCCTGCGCACCTCCATGCGCAGCCTGGGCCTCGGCGAACCCGCCACGGTCAGCTCCGGCATCGGCACGACACTCGCGACGGCGTCCGCGGTCGGCGGCGAGACCGTCGTCCTGCCCCTGGTCGCCCGCAACCGCGTCATCGGCATGCTCACCCTCGGCAAACCCACCGACGAGCACTTCCGCCAGGAGATCCTGGAACTGGCCGAGGACCTCTCCCGCCGAGCCGCCCTGGCGCTGGACAACGCCCGCCTCTACTCCGAGCGCACGGCCATCAGCCAGTCCCTCCAGCGCAGCCTCCTGCCGCCCGAACTTCCCGTGATCGACGGCGTCGAGGTCGAGGTCATCTACCGCGCGGCCGGCGAGGGCAACGAGGTCGGCGGCGACTTCTACGACCTCTTCCCCATCCGCGACGGCGCCTACGGCTTCGCCATCGGCGACGTCTGCGGTACGGGCCCGAACGCGGCGGCAGTCACCGGCCTCGCCCGGCACGCCCTGCGCCTGCTGGCCCGCGAGGGCCTCAGCGGCCCGGCGGTCCTCCAGCGCCTCAACTCCGCCATCCTGGACGAGGGAGCCCGCAGCCGCTTCCTCACCCTCCTGTACGGCGAGATGCGCCCGCAGGAGGACGGCAGCGCCGAGCTGAAGGTGGTCTGCGCCGGCCACCCGCTCCCCCTGCGTCTGCGCCAAGACGGCACGGTGGAGGCCGCGGCCGAACCCCAACCGCTCCTCGGTGTCCTGGAGGACCTTGACCTCTACGAGCAGACGGTCACCCTCGACCCCGGTGACGTCCTCCTGTGCGTCACGGACGGCGTCACCGAGCGCCGCGAGGGCAGCCGCATGCTGGGCGACGACGGCCTCGCCGATGTCCTCACCACCTGCACCGGCCTCACGGCGGGCGCGGTCGCGGCCCGCATCATGCGCGCGGTGGAACGCTTCGCCTCGGACGCCCCGTCCGACGACATGGCGATCCTGGCGATGCGCGTCCCCGGCCTCCACAACGGCCTGAACAACGCCTGAACAGCAAAAAGGCCCCCGCCCGATAGGGCGGGGGCCTTCTGCGTCGGAGCCCCCAAACGGAATCGAACCGTTGACCTTCTCCTTACCATGGAGACGCTCTGCCGACTGAGCTATAGGGGCCGGTCGCCTTTTTGAGGTTTCCCTCGCGGCAACGGAATAGATCATACCCCGAACAGACCGCTGCTCCCAACCACCAGCGCCCCGTCAAGAGGGCGATCAGAAGGCAGGCTGCAACAGTCCGCCCAGCGCATTGCACGCGGACACTGTCCGCTGCATGTCCCGCTTCGTCAGAGCACCGTCCACCGGCAGCGCGAGCGTCTCCTCGGCGGCCCGCTCGGTCTCCGGCAACACCACACACTCCCGGAACGCGGGCAGCCGGTGCACCGGCGTCTTCACCGGCACCCAGCACTCAACTCCCCTGACCCGCAGGGACCGTGCGAACGCGTCCCGGTCGGGCCGCCCGTTGCCGGGCACCCGCACCACGTACTGCTGATAGGTGTGCCCGACACCGACGTCCGGCGTTTGCACACCCCGCAACTTCGCGTCCAGGTAGGCGGCCCGCTGCCGACGCTGCGCCACCTCGTCGGACGGCTCCTCGGACTCCCCCTGCTCCAGCACCAGAAGCCCGTGCCGCTGCCCGACGACATGCAGTCCCGCGACATCCGCCGGCCGACCGAACCGATGGACCACAACGACCGCCGCGGTACGCGGGGTTACCACCGCTTCGACGGCGGACGCGTCGAGGCAGTACGACACCGGGTCTATGTCGGCGAACACCGGGCGCGCTCCCGCCAGGGTCACCGCTTCGGAGACCTCGACGTTCCCGAACGCCGGCACGATGACCTCATCACCGACGCCTACGCCGGCGGCCCTGAGCAATGCAGCAGTACCCATGATGCGGATCGTGGTTGCGCAACGTGAACTGCAAGTGACGCACAACAAAAAAGAGTTGGACCCGGAACCGAAGTTCCAGGTCCAACTCTTCTAAAATTTGTTCGGCGGCGTCCTACTCTCCCACAGGGTCCCCCCTGCAGTACCATCGGCGCTGTAAGGCTTAGCTTCCGGGTTCGAAATGTAACCGGGCGT
>NZ_JBFBJT010000283.1:0-3995 GCF_040686175.1 Streptomyces sp. NPDC086077
CGTCACTTGACCGATCAGTCCTACCTCTGAGTAGCCCCCCGCTCATAGGGTGTTCCCATGATGGTCCCCGCGGCACTGTTGCTGCTCGGCGCCCTGACCGCCGTCCTGGCTCCGCGGCTGCTCGCCCGGGCCGACTGGCCGGACCGCGAACCCGTGGTGGCCCTGTGGGTGTGGCAGTGCGTGGTGGCGGGCGTCCTGCTGTGCTGCGCGCTGTCGATGACGCTCAGCGCCGCGGTGGCCTGGCACGTGGTGCGAGGCCACGTGTTCGCCCCGGCGCCGCGCGCGGTCGTCGAAGCGTACGCGCTGGGTGTGGCGGTTCCCTGGGCGGCGGCGACCGCGCTGGCGCTCGCGTGCGGCGCGGCGTGGAGCGCGGCGATGCTGGTGCGGGAGGTCGTACGGGCCCGTGCGCTGCGTCGGCGGCGGCGGGCGGAGCTGCTGGTCCGGGCGCCGCTGCTGCCCGGCGAGGAACGGGGCGACGGGCGCCTCGTCGTCCTGGAGGGTGAGCGGCCGGACGCCTGGTGGCTGCGGGGGGCGCCGCCCCGGCTCGTCGTCACCACCGCGGCGCTGCGCCGGCTGAGGGGTCGGCAGCTGGACGCCGTCCTCGCGCACGAGCAGGGCCACGCGCGGGCCCGGCACGACTGGCTGCTGCACTGCTCCGCGGCGCTGGCCGGCGGATTTCCGCAGGTGCCGGTGTTCGCCGCCTTCCGTGACGAGATGCACCGGCTGGTCGAACTCGCCGCGGACGACGTGGCCTCCCGCCGCTTCGGCCGGCTCACCACCGCTCTCGCACTGGTGGAACTCAACGAGGACCGTGGTGTGTTCGGTCGCGGCCCGGCCCCGCACGCGCACGTGCCCCAGCGCGTGCACCGTCTGCTCGCTCCCCCGGCCCGCCTCACCGCGGGCCGCCGGCTGCGCCTGACGGCGGCGGCCGCCCTGGTGCCGGTGGTGCCGGTGCTGGTGGCGTTCGTACCAGGTCTGCGGGCACTGGGGTAGCAGCAGCCACGCCCGGGGGTCGCGGTGCCCGCCGGACACGCGCATCGAACCTACGGTGATATCAGGCCTTCCTCTGTCCCGGAACCCTCGGACAGTGGCCTCCAGCCCCAAGAGCCGGTAAAGATCTCACCATGCACAACCAGTCCGTCGACTCCCCGCCCCGTGCGTCCGAGCCCCGCACGGCCGTCCGTGCCGCGATCGCGCTGGCGCTGGGTTCACTGCTGCTGCTCCTCCTGGTCGCCTCCGACTGGGGCCCCCTGATGACCTTGGATCGCGTGGTCGCCCGGACCACCCACGGCTGGGCGGTCGAGGAATCCGGGCTCACGCACGCGTGCCGGATCCTCACGGACTGGGTCTGGGACCCGCTGACGATGCGCATCCTGTGTGCGGCGGTCGTGCTGTGGCTGGTGCTGCGGCGCTCGGCGTGGTGGACGGCGCTGTGGCTGGTGGTCACCGTCGCGGTGACCAGCGGGGTGCAGCAGGCCATGAAGGCCGCCGTCGGCCGTGAACGGCCCGAGTGGCCCGACCCCGTCGACTCGGCCCATTACGCGGCCTATCCGTCCGGCCACGCCATGACGGCCACAGTGGTCCTGGGCCTGCTGCTGTGGCTGCTGCACCACTACGGCGCCGGCCGCACCTGGTTCCGTACGGTCCTCGTCGTGGCCGTGTTCTCGGTGACCGGCGTCGGAGTGACCCGCGTGTGGCTCGGCGTGCACTGGCTGACGGACGTGGTCGCCGGCTGGCTCCTCGGCGCGATGGTGGTGGCGCTGGCGGTGACCGCCCACGAGCGTCGACATCCCTGATCACGAGGCGTGCGCCGAGTCCTCCGGGCCTACGTCGTTCCCTGGCGACGTTCCCCGGACGGCGTTGCGCGTCGGCCCCTAGGATCACCGGATGACCGCCGTTCTCTTCGACTTCTCCGGAACTCTCTTCCGTGTCGAGTCCACCGAGGTCTGGCTGCGTGCCGTGCTCGCCGAGGCCGGAGTGGATCTCGCAGAGCCCGAGTTCACCAAGGTGGCACGGGCCCTGGAGGCAGCGGGCGCGCTGCCCGGCGGGGCGCCCCCGCAGCACGTCCCGGCCGAACTCGCCGAGGTGTGGGAGATACGCGACCACACCCCCGAGGGGCACCGGGCCGCCTTCACCGGCCTCTCCCGCCAGGTGCCGTTGCCCGACCCCCGCCTTCACGACGCCCTCTACGAGCGCCACATGACACCGGGCGCCTGGACGCCGTACCCGGACGCGGCCGAGGTGCTGGGCACGCTGCGCGCACGCGGGATCGGCGTCGGCGTGGTCAGCAACATCGGCTGGGACCTGCGCCCGGTCTTCCGCGCGCACGGGCTCGATCCGTATGTGGACACCTACGTGCTGTCGTACGAGCACGGCATCCGCAAACCCGATCCCCGGCTGTTCGAGGTCGCCTGCACAGGCCTCGGCGCCGATCCGCGGGAGGTGTTGATGGTCGGTGACGACCGGCGGGCGGACGGGGGCGCGGCGACGCTGGGCTGCGCGGTGCACTTCGTGGACCATATGCCGACCGACCGACGGCCGGACGGGCTGCGTCCCGTGCTCGCCTTGGTGCGCTGATCGCGCACGAACACCGCCCACCCCGGACGATCCCCCGCGTCGCCCGGGGCAGGACGGCACCGCCGGAAACGGCTACTCATGGGCCGGTCCGGACGCACTGAGTATAGTTGGCTGGCAGCCAGTCAACGCAGGAGTTACAGCATGACCCCCCGTAGCGCCTCGGTCAATGAAGAGTTGCGGCGGCGTTCCCGGGAACGGCTTCTGCAGGCGGCGGTCGAGCTGGTGAGCGAGCGCGGATACGAGGCGACGACGCTCGCGGACATCGCGGACCGGGCCGGATCGGCGCGCGGACTGGTGTCGTACTACTTCCCGGGCAAGCGCCAGTTGGTGCAGTCCGCCGTGCACCGGCTGATGCACCGCACCCTGGAGGAGGCGCTGGAGCGCGAGCCGCGCACCCAGGACGGCCGGGAGCGGATGGCGCGGGCCGTAGACGCGATCCTGGGGCTGGCCCGGGACCGGACGGTGCTGATGCGGCAGCACATGGCGGGGCTGCTGGACACCGAGGGTTTCGTGCAGTGCCCCGAGCAGCAGCGGCTCGCCGAACTGCTGCGGGACACCGTCGCCCGGTACGGCTCCCGTGACACCGGGACCGACTATCCGATGCTGCGCGCGCTGCTCATGGGCGCGGTCTACGCGATGGTGCTGCCGAACGTCGGCATGCCCGTCGCTCCGCTGCGCGCCGAGCTGTTCCGGCGCTACGGCCTCGACCGGGAGCAAGGGCTCCCGCCGGACACCGAGGCGCCCGGCGGGAGGTGCGACGCGGATGTGTCGCGCTTCTTCGCGACCGGGGCGGGTGACACGTCAGGTGCTGCCGCGCCACCCGCCGACGATCAGTCGAAGTAGTCCGGCTGTGTCTGCACGTTGAGTTCGCGCAGCTTCACCCATCGCGCGGGATCCGTGCGCCGGTCGTCGAGCTTCAGGACGTCGAAGCCCTTCACCATGTCGTTCGAGTAGATGTAGCCGTTGTAGTAATACGCCGACCAGGAGCCGCCGCCCGTGAGTTGCTCGGTGCTGATCGGGCCGCGTTCGAAGTAGGCGATCTCCCTGGGACGGGCCGAGTCCGTGAAGTCCCAGACCGAGACGCCGCCCTGATACCAGGCCTGCACCATGATGTCCCGGCCCCTGACGGGGATCAGGGAGCCGTTGTGGGCGACGCAGTTCTCGGTGTCCGCCTGGTGCCGGGGGATCTTGTAGTAGCTGCGGAAGACGAGCTTGCGCCGGTCGCCCTTGCCGACGAGGTCGTAGATGCCGTCGGCGCCCCGGTTGGGGCCGATCTGCGCGTTGCAGGTGGCCGCGCCGCCACCGCCCAGCTCGTCGGTGAAGACGACCTTGTCGGCCCTCTGGTTGAAGGTCGCCGAATGCCAGAACGCGAAGTTCACGTTGTCCTGGACGCGGTCGATGACCTTCGGGCGTTCCGG
>NZ_JBFBJT010000284.1:0-3980 GCF_040686175.1 Streptomyces sp. NPDC086077
CCAGGGCGATGCCCGCATCGCCGAACCACCGCAGGCCCGCGTCCGTGAGCGCGAACCCGCCGGACCGCCCGCCGCCCGTGCGCCCGCGGGGTTCGCCGGCCGGTGCCGGGAGCCCGCCCACGTCCGGTCCGCCGGGCCCCGGCACGGTCGAACTCGCGGCATCGGTGGGTCCCTTCGGCTCACCGGCCGGCCGCAGCAGTCCGCGCGCGGTGAGGGCGTCGGTGACGGTGATGCCGAGCCGCCCGGCGAGATGGTCGTAGCAGGTGCGGCCACGGACCATGGCCGAACCGGCGCTCGCCTCGCGCAGCCCGCCCGGCCGCCGGATCACGGCACCGGGCGCGACCTGCGCGGCCAGGTCCTCCACGAGCTGCGCGATCCGCGCGTCGGCCAGCCGTACGTACCGGTGCCGGCCCTGCCGCTCCTCGGCCAGCACTCCGCCCGCGACGAGCTTGCCGAGGTGCTCGCTCGCCGTCGACGCGGCCACCCCGGCGTGCCGCGCCAGCTCGCCGGCGGTCCACGCCCGCCCGTCGAGCAGCGCCAGCAGACAGGCGGCCCGCGTCTCGTCGGCGATCAGCCCGGCGAGCCGCGCGAGCGCCGGGGCCCGGGGGTCCTTGGAGGTCATGCACCCAGCATGGGACACACATCTTTCGGCGCCCACCGAAATATGTTCAGGCGAGCCGCCCGACCTGTTCGTACTGCTGCGCCAGCCCGTCCAGCAGCGCGCCGAGCCCGGTCTCGAAGGCCCGCTCGTCGATCTTCTCCTGCCGCTCGGCGAGCAGGTGCGCCTGGCCGAGATGGGGGTAGTCGGCGGGGTCGTACGCGCTCTCGTCGGTCACGAAGCCCCCGGCGAACGAGCCGAGCGCGGAGCCCATGATGAAGTACCGCATCAGCGCGCCGATGGACGTGGCCTGCGCCGGTGGCCAGCCCGCCTCGACCATCGCGCCGTAGACGGCGTCGGCGAGCCGCAGCGCGGCCGGGCGGCGACCGGGCCCGCGCGCCAGCACGGGCACGATGTTCGGGTGGTCGCGCAGCGCGGCCCGGTAGGAGACCGCCCAGTCGTGCAGCGCGGTCCGCCAGTCCCGCCCGTCCTCGAACATCGACAGATCGACCTGCGCGCTCACCGAGTCGGCGACCGCCTCCAGGATCTCGTCCTTGGTGCGGAAGTGGTTGTAGAGCGAGGGCCCGCTCACTCCCAGCTCCGCGGCGAGCCGCCGGGTGGAGAGTGCCGAGAGGCCCTCCGTGTCCACCAGCGCCCGGGCCGCGTCCACGATCCGGTCGGTGCTGAGCAGGGGCTTGCGCGGTCGGGCCATGGCGCACATAGTAGGGCTGAGTCGGAAACTAGCAGTGCTAATTTACCGTACTACATTCAAGGTGTCCTTCATGTGGGGTGACGTGTCATGAACCTGGAACTGAGCGAGGAGCAGACCGCCGTACGGCAGCTCGCCCGGGACTTCGTGGACCGCGAGATCGCCCCCCACGTCATCACCTGGGACCGCGCCGAGGAGGTCGACCGGGGGATCGTCAAGAAGCTCGGCGAGGTCGGCTTCCTCGGCCTGACCGTCGACGAGGAGTACGGCGGCAGCGGCGGCGACCATCTCGCGTACTGCCTGGTCACCGAGGAGCTCGGCCGCGGCGACTCCTCCGTGCGCGGCATCGTCTCCGTCTCCCTCGGCCTGGTCGCCAAGACCGTCGCGGCCTGGGGCGACGAGGAGCAGAAGCGGCGCTGGCTGCCCGGCCTGACCTCCGGCGCGTACGTCGGCTGCTTCGGCCTCACCGAGCCGGGCACCGGCTCCGACGCCGGCAACCTGACCACCCGCGCGGTCCGCGACGGCGGGGACTACGTCATCAACGGCACCAAGATGTTCATCACCAACGGCACCTGGGCCGACGTCGTCCTGCTCTTCGCCCGCTCCACCGGGGCGCCCGGTCACAAGGGCGTCTCCGCGTTCCTCGTGCCGGCCGACACGCCGGGACTGACCCGCCGCGCCCTCCACGGCAAGCTCGGCCTGCGCGGCCAGGCCACGGCCGAACTGGTCCTGGAGGACGTCCGGGTGCCCGCCTCCGCGATGCTGGGCCCGGAGGGCAAGGGCTTCTCCGTGGCCATGTCCGCCCTGGCGAAGGGGCGGATGTCGGTCGCGGCCGGATGCGTCGGCATCGCCCAGGCCGCACTCGACGCGGCGGTCCGCCACGCGGGGGAGCGCGAGCAGTTCGGCCGGACCATCGCCCATCACCAGCTCGTCCAGGAGCTGATCAGCGACATCGCCGTGGACGTCGACGCGGCCCGGCTGCTGACCTGGCGGGTCGCCGACCTGATCGACCGCGGGCTGCCCTTCGCCACCGAGGCCTCCACGGCCAAGCTCTTCGCCTCGGAGGCGGCCGTGCGCGCGGCCAACAACGCCCTCCAGGTCCACGGCGGCTACGGCTACATCGACGAGTACCCGGCGGGCAAGCTGCTGCGCGACGCCCGCGTGATGACCCTCTACGAGGGCACGAGCCAGATCCAGAAGCTGCTCATCGGGCGGGCGCTGACGGGCGTTTCGGCATTCTGAGTACCTTCTGAGTACTTCGGCGGATGTGGTGGGCGCCACGTCCGCCGACCCTGTTCCTCATGAGTGACTCACCGGTCAAGCAGCAGAGCACGGCCGCCTTCTACGGACAGGCCGTCGCGTCGTTCGCGCTCGCCCTCGGCGCCACCGCCGTCGGCATCTTCCGGCTGGAGGCCGACCCGTGGGTGCGGGCCTTCCTCGCCATCGCCGTCCTCTACCTCGTCACGTCCGCCTTCACGCTCGCCAAGGTCGTCCGGGACCGGCAGGAGGCCGGGCAGATCGTGAGCCGGGTGGACCAGGCCCGGCTGGAGAAGCTGCTCGCCGAGCACGACCCGTTCGAGAAGCTCTGAGGGCCTGCTGCGTGCGGGCGCCTCCGGAGGCCTCGCTAAGCGCTCGCTCAGCTTCGGCGGTATGGTGGTGCCTCTGATCGGCGAGAGGGGCGAACGAGCGATGACTACGGCGGAGGAGACGGCCGGCGGCGAGCTGCAGCCATGGGCCGAGGTCACCCCCGAGGCGGCCCGGCGACTGCTGATCGCCGCCGTGGAGGCCTTCGCCGAGCGCGGCTACCACGCCACGACGACCCGCGACATCGCGGGCCGCGCCGGAATGAGTCCGGCCGCGCTCTACATCCACTACAAGACCAAGGAAGAGTTGCTGCACCGCATCAGCAGGATCGGCCACGAGCGGGCCCTCGACATCCTGCGCACCGCGGCCCGGCGCGAGGGCAGCGCGAGCGAGCGGCTCGCCGACGCCGTGAGCTCCTTCGTGCGCTGGCACGCCGGGGGGCGCACGACCGCGCGCGTGGTGCAGTACGAACTGGACTCGCTGGGCCCCGAGGCCCGCGCGGAGATCGTCGCGCTGCGCCGGCGGTGCGACGCCGAGGTGCGCGGCATCATCGAGGACGGCGTCGCCGTGGGCGAGTTCGAGGTGCTCGACGTCCAGGGCACGACGCTCGCGGTGCTGTCGCTGTGCATCGACGTCGCCCGCTGGTTCAACATCGACGGCCCCTGGACGCCCGACGAGGTCGGCGCGCTCTACGCCGACCTCGTACTGCGGATGGTGGGCGTGCGGAAGGCGCCGACCGCGCGGTAGCGGCGGCCGGAACCGGCGGCGTCCCGGAGGCGGCCGCGGCTCAGAGGTAGTACCGCGACACCGACTCGGCCACGCACACCGGTTTGTCGCCGCCCTCGCGCTCCACGCTGAAGGCGACGCTCACCTGGATGCCGCCGGTCACGTCCTCGACGCCGGTGATCTTCGCGGTGGCGCGCAGCCGGGAGCCGACCGGGACGGGGGCGGGGAAACGGACCTTGTTGGTGCCGTAGTTGACACCCATCTTCATGCCCTCGACGCCGATCAGCTGCGGGCCGAAGAGCGGCAGCAGGGAGAGCGTGAGGTAGCCGTGCGCGATCGTCGTGCCGAAGGGGCCGGCGGCGG
>NZ_JBFBJT010000285.1:0-3961 GCF_040686175.1 Streptomyces sp. NPDC086077
GTTCACTGGGCTTTTCTGAAATTTTTTATATTTTAATTTATATTAACAAATTTATTACATTATTGAAGTATAAATTGTTCTAGTCTCTCTCTAAACCGATGGCCGCGCCCACTCGTTGCAATCCCCTGCTAGACCCAGGTGTCCAGCCACATCCGCGAGCGCCAGTCGTCCATCGGGATGGACTGGCCGGTGTAGATGGGCCAGAAGTAGATGATGCTCAAGGCGGCCAAGACGGTCGCCAAGAGTGGGTGCCCGCAGATGTTCACTGGTCAACGAGGGCCCACCTTTGGAGTCCTGGGGCATCTGTGGGGCACAGGGGTGCCGCGAGTCCGAACGGCAGGTCACGGAAGCCTCTCGCCCTTGAGGCATACGTCAAACGCACCCGCTAGAAGATAGTTCCGCCATCCTCACTTGCCGTGCGGCTTACGCGGTCACCTGAATTCTGTTTGGGAAAATTCTGCTGGCTCGGTCGGAAGAGGTCCATTGTCTCTTCCTCGAACTTTAGCGTCCTGTCTGCGGCATCCAGCAAGTCAGGCCAGGTGACAACCTCAATGCGGTTGATCATGCCGTTATAGGTTCGGATGGCTTGGTCAATCATCTGTCTTGTGGCTGCCGCGTACTTGCGTTTCGGGTCCTCGGCTACATGCACGTGGTCAGGATTGCCAATGACGACAGTGGCGCGGGCTCGGCAGAGATCATATTCGAGCCCGTTCCTCTTGTAGTAGGTTTCCATTGCAGTGCCGGCTTCGTCCAAGTCGCGAAGATAGTTCATGGCTTGACCGACGGCCTCGTGTACCTGCGGCCCAGGAATGAGGTGAGAACGTTGGCGCTTCACAAGCGTCGTGATATAAGAACCCTTGAGCTCCACGATGTGAATTGAACCATCGGTACAGAAGAGGGGAATGTCAAACTCATCCATGGGAATCAGGGTATTCCGTTCGGATACGCCCGTGTACCGTCCCCCGAAGATCCAGTAATGGCCTTTGATTGCTTTATGTAGATCTGTCTCGGTGGTTTTCTTATCCGCAATCATGGACCGGAGATCTGTGATTAGGTCCCGCCTGCGCGCGATAATCGCGGCCTCGGCGGCGGACAGGCCTGATGCGCTCTGCGTCGCGCTCGCAAGCAGCGTGGGCAGGTCATGCCAATTGGCCAGGATCGAACCCATCACTGAACCGGTGATGCCGAGACTTTCCAAATATTGAATGGCATTGAACGTCGCGAACTCCTGGCTCACTGAGATTACCTCATGAGCTGGGCCGCCAAAAAGGTCCGTGAGTTCTGCCAAGAGGGATTGGCCTTGCGGGTCTACAGACAAAACGTAGCCGCCAATTGGATACCATTTGTTGCTCTCAAGGCTTTCCCTTTGCAGCATAAAAACCGGTTTGCCGGTTTTCTCGACAAACTTCCTTGCCGCCTTGTGGGTTGCTGCATCTTCGTTGCGGAGCTTGATCAGAGCGATCACGACGTCGGACTTTAGGGCGCCTGTCGATTGGGTGGCGCGAACGCTTAAGTTCCCCGCCTTGCTGATATGAGTGAAATATACCCGTTTATGCGGAATGTTGGCCAATTGACCGACAAGCTTCTGCGCTTCGGTGTATTTGTGGGAGTTCGGAGCTTCGTGATCCGTATGCAGTAGTTCCCAAAGGTGTGCGAGATTCTGCGCAGAAGACATGCTGTGAAGTCTAGGCAGTTCGCGTCGGCGCCCGCAGTGATTTGGTTGCTCAGATCAGGCCCCTGCTCGTTGCCGGGGAGGGGAAGACTAACGTCACGGCCCCTGCGGTGGGGCCTGGCGGGACCCACCGCAGAAGCGGACGACTAGGCGACTGGTGCGGGCTCAGCCATACGCTCCGCATGTAGCTTCAACGCGTCCGAGAATGCCTGCGGGTAGCGCAGTCGGCTCCTGAGCAGCCGCCCATGGAATCCCGCGGTTGCGCGTAGGCTCAGTGGTGGCGCCTCGTTGATGTCCACGACGTCGAGCAGGTGTTGATAGGAGCTGCGCTCCGGCCACAGAGACACTGCTGCGGCCCAGCGTTCATCCGGCGTGCCCCAAGCAGCGGTGGGCCAGCGCATGCCCTTTGGGAGGATTATCTGGCCAGTCTCGTCGTACTCCCCGGGCGTAAGCAGCCGCTGCCCTACCCACCGCGAGACACCGACAGTCACGGCATTTCCCACGAGCTTCCACCGAACTCCAGGCTTTGCTCTCGTTAGAGCTGGCTCGGTCCAGCCGCGGGCGAAACCCTGAAGGGCCTCAGCATCTTCGATTCGAGGTGTGATGATGGCCCGGCCAGGCTCGGCGTCTCGAATCCACATAGCGGGTGAGGAAGGGATGCCGAGTCCGGACCCCCCCTTCAGTGTAGGCAGGGCGTCCTGAGCCCACCCGAGACCGGTGTTGCCCTCTGTCCAGTAGAACCCGAAGGCGTCCTCGCGGTAGTCACTGTCGGGGCGTTCGCCAGCATCATCTGCGAGCAGCACGCCGCGCGGGTCTTCCGTTCGCGACGCCACGAAGATCACCCTATGGCGTCGTTGCGGCACTCCAGTGAATCGGGAGTCCACGAGCCGATAGGCCCAGCGGTAGCCCAGGCGCTCAAATTCGCTGACCAGGTATTCCATGGCTGTGCCGCGATCGAGCGCCAACATGTTGCGCACGTTCTCGATGACGACCCAGCGCGGCGAAGCGTCCTCAAGAAGCTCGAAGAGATGCTTGACCATCCCTGATGCTTGGCCGTGAATTCCCGCTGTTCGCCCCGCCTGTGAAAGGTCGGTGCATGGGAACCCAGCGGTTACCACGTCCACATCAGGCAGGGCCTTGAGCGTCTGGATGTCGTCGTGCAGCGGAACGCCCGGAAAGTGATGCTCTAGTACCGCTTGCGCGGGCTCCCACCACTCGCAAAGAAGCTTCGTTTGCATGCCGGCTGCCTTCAGGCCGAGCTCAACACCTCCGATGCCGGCGAAGAGCCCAGCAACGGTCAGCGGTCGAGGGGAGGCGTATAGGTCTGGCATGGTGACGATGATCCCACGTCCCTCTGTTTAGGTGCGAAGCACAGCTCATCTGTGCCTCTGGGGTTGTCTACCGTCGACGCCTAGACGACCGTGAGCCCTCCATCGCTAGGGACAGAGGGTTCACGACGGCGCCGCCGGGAAGGGGCAGTCCTACGTCCTGCTGACAGAGCGCCATGGCCATCCTCTGGCCAGACAGGCGCAGGCAGGTTCGACCCCCTTCAATGAACTTCCTGGTGGGGGGATAGATGGAGGAGCACGCGCGGCCGGTCTTGAAGGCCGTTCCCTGCCGTTCGCGCCAGGTCTACGCTGCGGCGTGTGGATGATCTCTTGAGGCAAGTCCCTCTGAGCGACCAGGTGTATGAGGACGCATATCGCGCCTGGCGATCGTCGCTGACGACTCTGCTGGGGGATGCCTCGCTGCTTGAGCGGTGGCAGGACCGCCGCTATCAGTTCGCTCACCGTGTGGGGAATCTCCTGACGGAGACGCATGCCGACAGCTCCGTCACAGTGGGCCCGGTGCTCTACGGAGTGTTTGCGTCTGGGGCGGGCCTTTGTTACGTAGGGCAGACGCAGGAGGCGGAGCGTCGCCTGCGGGACCTTCCGGTGGGCGAGAGCCACCACCTGGCCAACACGGTGCCACCCGAGGTCTGGGAGCGGGTGGTGGTGATCCGATGGCCACTACTGCTCTCCGACGTGCCGGTATCCGAGCAGGCGGAGGTCGAAGCGATGGGTTCCGCGGTCTGCGGACTCGCACTCGAGCACGCGCTCCAAGTGGCAACAACCCCTCCGCTGAACAGTCGCCGACGGCGAACTTCTGGCGATTGGCAACCGCGCAACTTGATGCAAAGCCGTTCTCGTGGTGCGATCCATTCGCAGCGGATACCGGGGCTCAGCCGACTCACCCTCGCCGCCTGGAAGGCACTCTCGGAAGCGGAGGCGCCTAAGGGGGAAGCAGTGG
>NZ_JBFBJT010000286.1:0-3901 GCF_040686175.1 Streptomyces sp. NPDC086077
GCCGACCAGCGCCTCACCGGGCCGGAACGACGTCGGCATGGAACCCATCGAGTAGCCGTACGAGCCGAGCATCCGCAGCTCGTACTGGTCGTCCTTGCCCGTGTTGTCGGCCGGCGGCAGCGCCAGGAAGAACGCACCGTGCTGCGCGGAGACCACCGGCGTCAGCTCGCTCATGATCAGCGAGGCCACGTCCTCCAGGTCCCGGCGGCCCTGCATCAGCGCGGAGATACGGGCGAGGTTGCCCTTGAGCCAGTCCTGCTCCTTGTTGGCGATCGTGGTGTCGCGCAAGTTGGCGATCATCTTGTTGATGTAGTCCTGGAGCTCCTGGATCTCTCCGGAGGCGTCCACGTCGATCTTCAGGTTCAGGTCGCCACGGGTCACCGCCGTCGCCACGCGCGCGATGGCACGCACCTGCCGGGTCAGGTTCCCGGCCATCTCGTTCACCGACTCCGTCAGGTCACGCCAGGTGCCGTCCACGTCCCGCACCCGCGCCTGACCGCCCAGCCGGCCCTCCGTGCCCACCTCGCGGGCCACCCGCGTGACCTCCTCGGCGAACGAGGACAGCTGGTCGACCATCGTGTTGATGGTCGTCTTCAGTTCGAGGATCTCCCCGCGCGCGTCGATGTCGATCTTCTTCGTCAGGTCACCCTTGGCGATGGCCGTCGTCACCATTGCGATGTTGCGCACCTGACCGGTCAGGTTGGACGCCATCTGGTTCACCGACTCGGTGAGGTCCTTCCATGTACCGGCCACACCCGGCACATGCGCCTGACCACCGAGGATGCCGTCCGTGCCCACCTCACGGGCCACCTTGGTGACCTGCTCGGCGAACGAACTCAGCGTCTTCACCATGGTGTTGAACGTGTCGGCGAGCTGCGCCACCTCGCCTCGCGCCTCGATCGTCACCGTGCGCGTCAGGTCACCGTTGGCGACCGCCGCCGCGACCTGCGAGATGTTCCGCACCTGAACGGTCAGGTTCTTGGCCATCAGGTTGACGTTGTCGCTGAGGTCCTTCCAGATGCCGGTGACGCCCGGCACATGCGCCTGACCGCCCAGGATGCCCTCGGTGCCCACTTCGCGCGCGACCCGGGTCACCTGGTCGGCGAACGACGACAGCTGGTCGACCATCGTGTTGACGGTGGTGACGAGTTCGAGGATCTCGCCCTTGGCGTCGACGGTGATCTTCTTCGAGAGGTCGCCCTTGGCGACCGCCGTCGTCACGTGGGCGATGCTGCGCACCTGCACGGTGAGGTTGTTCGCCATGAAGTTGACGGACTGGGTGAGGTCCTTCCAGGTGCCGGAGACGCCCTGCACCTCGGCCTGCCCGCCCAGCTTGCCCTCGGTGCCCACCTCGCGGGCCACCCTGGTGACCTCCTCGGCGAACGAGGACAGCTGGTCCACCATCGTGTTGAGGGTGTTCTTCAGCTCCAGGATCTCCCCGCGCGCGTCCACGGTGATCTTCTGCGACAGGTCACCCCGCGCCACCGCCGTCGCGACCTGGGCGATCTGCCGCACCTGAGCCGTCAGGTTCCCGGCCATGCCGTTCACGGAGTCGGTCAGGTCACGCCACACACCGGCGACGCCGGGCACCTGCGCCTGACCGCCCAGCCGGCCCTCCGTACCCACCTCACGGGCCACCCGGGTCACCTGGTCGGCGAAGGCGGAGAGCTGGTCGACCATCGTGTTGACGGTGTTCTTCAGCTCCAGGATCTCCCCGCGCGCGTCCACGGTGATCTTCTGCGACAGATCACCCCGCGCCACCGCCGTCGTCACCTGGGCGATCTGCCGCACCTGAGCGGTCAGGTTCCCGGTGATGGAGTTGACGGAGTCGGTCAGCTCCTTCCACGTACCCGACACGCCGTCCACGCGCGCCTGGCCGCCGAGCCGGCCCTCGGTGCCGACCTCCCGGGCCATCGTGGTGACCTGGTCGGCGAACGACGACAGCTGGTCCACCATCGTGTTCACGGTGTTCTTCAGCGCGAGCATCTCGCCGGAGACGACCACGGTGACCTTCTGCGAGAGGTCACCGTTGGCGACCGCCGTCGTCACCTGGGCGATGTTCCTCACCTGTCCGGTGAGGTTGCGGAACGCCGTGTTGACGGAGTCCGTCAGGTCCTTCCAGGTCCCCGCCGCGCCCGGAACCTGCGCCTGGCCGCCCAGCTCACCCTCGTCGCCGATCTCCCGCGCCACCCGCGTGACCTCGGAACCGAAGGCGGACAGCTGGTCCACCATGCCGTTGACGGTGTTCTTCAGCTCCAGCATCTCGCCGGCCACGTCGACCGTGACCTTCTGCGACAGGTCACCGCTGGCGACCGCCGTCGTCACCGCGGCGATGTCCCGCACCTGGGTCGTCAGGTTCCGGAACACCGTGTTGACGGAGTCCGTCAGGTCCTTCCAGGTCCCCGCCGCGCCCGGCACGTTCGCCTGCCCGCCGAGCCGCCCCTCGGCGCCGACCTCGTTGGCCACGCGTGTGACCTCGTCCGCGAAGATCCGCAGCGTCTCGGTCATCTGGTTGATCGTCTCGGCGAGCTGCGCCACCTCGCCGCGCGCCTGCACGGTCACCTTGCGGGAGAGATCACCGTTGGCGACCGCCGTCGTCACCTCGGCGATGCCGCGCACCTGCGCCGTGAGGTTGCCGGCCATGGTGTTGACGGAGTCGGTCAGCTCCTTCCACACCCCGGCCACCCCGGGCACCTGCGCCTGCCCGCCCAGCTCGCCCTCGGTGCCCACCTCGCGCGCGACCCTGGTGACCTCGGAGGAGAACGCGGAGAGCTGGTCCACCATCGTGTTGACGGTTTCCTTCAGCTCCAGCATCTCGCCGGCCACATGGACCGTGACCTTCCGGGACAGGTCGCCCTTCGCGACCGCGGTCGTCACCAGCGCGATGTCCCGCACCTGCGCGGTCAGCCGGTCCGCCATCGTGTTGACGGACTCCGTCAGGTCCTTCCACGAACCGGACATACCGCGCACCTGGGCCTGTCCGCCCAGCTTGCCCTCGGTGCCCACCTCACCGGCCACACGCGTGACCTCGTCGGTGAACGTCGACAGCTGATCGACCAGGTTGTTGACGGTCCGCCCGACCTTCAGGAACTCACCGCGCAGCGGATGCCCGCTCCCGTCGGGCGCGTTCGTCCGCAGCTCCATCCGCGGCGCCAGATCACCCTCGGCCACCGCGAACAGCACGCGGCTGACCTCGGACACCGGCCACACCAGATCGTCGACCAGCGCGTTCGAGGCGTCGATCGCGGCAGCCCACGACCCCTCACAGGCCCCCGTCTCCAGCCGCTCCGTGAGCTTGCCCTCACGCCCGACGACACGCCGCACCCGCGACAGCTCACCCGTAAGGTGCAGATTCCGGTCGGCGACCTCGTTGAAGATCGCGGCGATCTCCGCCATCACGCCGTCGCCGGACACCGTCAGCCGCTTGCGGAAATTGCCGTCCCGCATCGCCACCAGGGCCGTTTTCAGCCGGTTCAGGGCAGCCGTGTCCACCTCAGTGGTCCCGTTCCGGTTGCTCGGGGACTGTCCGCCCTTGACGCGCGGCTTCGTGCCCCGCGTCGCTGCGCCAGACTCCACTGTGTCCCTCCCGCAGGGGTCGACCATTACTGCTGTGCTCGGCTACTACTGCTCGACGTATCGATCACTACCGCGTATCTGCGCCCGGTGGCACCAGCCGTCGATCCCACCAGGAGGTACGGACCGCACCAGGGGCTGCTGCCCACCGAACGCGCACCGCACTCGCCCTGGCCGTACCTCCATCAGAAGCCTGCCCAGTGTTTCACCCCGGCCGAACCAGGCCATAACAGTTCGGCAGCTTCGCACATCGTCCGCACACCCTCCGGACGGAAACACTGCAGACCGGCATCCGCATGAACCGCGAAGGTAAGTAACCTTGCATGCG
>NZ_JBFBJT010000287.1:0-3651 GCF_040686175.1 Streptomyces sp. NPDC086077
CCCCGCGCCGTCCGAGGCCGGCGTCCAGGCGAACGACCGCCCGGCGCGTTCACGGGTCACCGCGCCCTTGGCCAGCAGCCGGGTCAGGATCGTGATCACCGTCGTGTAGGCGAGGTCACCACCGAGCCGCTGGCGCACCCACCCGGCGGTCGCGGGCCCGTCCGCCTCCCGCAGGGCGGCCAGGACCTGCACCTCCAGCTCGCCCTGCCGCCGTCGCCGGGGGCCCCGGTGATCCGTCACGCCCTGTCTCCCTTCCGCTGCCGCGCACTTCACGGGCGGTCCATCGTACGGACACCCGGACCTCTTCCCCGCCCGCTACTCTTCTACAGTGCTGTAGATTCGACGCATGTTCGGACTGAGTGAACTCGCCGTCGTCCTCATCGTCGTCATAGCCGCCCTCGCTGCCAAGAAGCTTCCCGAACTGGCCCGCTCGGCGGGCAAGTCGGCGCGCATTCTGAAGGCGGAGGCCAAGGCGACGAACGATCAGCGGGCACCGGCCGGGGAGCGGGCCGCGCCCCGGGTGATCCGGGGCGAGACCGTCACACCCACCGGTCCGGAGCCCCCTCCCCCGTCCGCAGGGCAGCGACCCCCGCAGGGCTGATCAGACACTGCTCCGCCCGGCCCCCTCACCGCGCCACGGGCATCGCGAGGTACTGGTACTCCAGGAACTCGTCGATCCCCACGCGTCCGCCCTCCCGGCCCAGCCCGGACTGCTTGACCCCGCCGAAGGGTGCCGCCGGGTTGGAGACGAGACCGGTGTTGAGGCCCACCATGCCCACGTCCAGGCGTTCGCTCACGCGCAGGGCCCGGTCGAGGCCCTCGGTGAAGACGTAACCGACCAGACCCCAGGGCGTGTCGTTGGCGCGGCGGACCACCTCGTCCTCGTCGTCGAAGGTGAGGATCGCCGCGACCGGGCCGAAGATCTCCGTGGCCGTCAGACGGCTGTCCGGGGAGACGTCCGTGAGCACGGTCGGCGGGTAGAAGCAGCCCGGCCCGTCCGGTGCACGGCCGCCGACGAGCACCCGGGCGCCGCGCGCCACCGCGTCGTCGACCAGCTGCTCGACCTTGGCGCGCCCGGCGGCGTCGATGAGCGGGCCGACGTCCACACCCTCCTGGGTGCCGGGGCCGACGACGAGCGCCCCCATCCGTGCGGCGAGCCGGTTCCCGAACTCCCCCGCCACCGACCGGTGGACGAAGAAGCGGTTGGCGGCGGTGCACGCCTCCCCCATGTTGCGCATCTTGGCGACCAGCGCGCCCTCCACGGCCACGTCCAGGTCCGCGTCCTCGAAGACGAGGAACGGCGCGTTCCCGCCCAGCTCCATCGAGGCGCGTACGACGGTGTCGGCGCACTGTGCGAGCAGCAGCCGCCCGACCTGCGTGGAGCCGGTGAAGGACAGCTTGCGGATGCGTCCGCCACGCAGCAGGGGCTCGCACACCTCACCGGCCCGGGAGGTGGTCACGACGTTCAGCACGCCGTCCGGCAGTCCGGCCTCCTCGAGGATCGCGGCGACGGCCAGGCTGGAGAGCGGGGTCTGCGGCGCCGGCTTGAGCACCATCGTGCAGCCGGCCGCGATCGCGGGTCCGATCTTGCGGGTGCCCATGGCGAGGGGGAAGTTCCACGGGGTGATCAGCAGGCAGGGGCCGACCGGACGGCGGGAGAGCAGCATGCGGTTGCGGCCGTCGGGGAGGGTTCCGTGGCCGCCGTCGATGCGGACGGCCTCCTCCGAGAACCAGCGGAAGAACTCCGCCGCGTAGGCCACCTCGCCCCTGGCCTCCGCCAGCGGCTTGCCCACCTCGGAGGTCATCAGGCGGGCGAGTTCGTCGGTGCGGTCGCGGATGATCTCGTAGGCGCGGCGCAGGATCTCGCTGCGTGCCCTGGGTGCCGTGTGTGCCCACTCCCGCTGCGCCCGCACCGCGGCGTCCTCGGCCAGCCGGGCGTCCTTGGGGCCCGCGTCGGCGACGTGGGCGATGATCTCGCCGGTGGCGGGGTCGTCGACGGCCATGGTGGCGCCGTCGGCGGCATCCAGCCAGGTGCCGCCGACGAGGAGTTGCTTGCGTACGTCCGGAGTCATGAGGGCTCCTCTGGTGGGTCGGCGGCGGGGTCGAGCAGTTCCGCGAGATGGACGGCGTGGACGCCTCGGTCACCGGCGAGGTGGCCGATCTGGGTGGCGCAGCTGAACCCGTCGGCCACGACGACGGTGCGCCCGCCGTCCGGGAGTTCGTCGAGGCGTGGCGTAAGGGCCAGGCCGGCGACGGCGAGCGAGGTGTCGTAGTGCTGTTCCTCGAAGCCGAAGTTCCCGGCGAGTCCGCAGCAGCCCTCGGCCTCGTCGACCTGCTCCGCGCCGAGCCGGCGGAGCAGGTCGCGCGGGCGGCGTCCGGTGAAGGTGGCGTACTCGTGGCAGTGCGTCTGCAGGACGACGTGGTCCGGCGGAGGCGGCGGGGTCCAGCCCGCAGCGGCCAGGTCGGTCAGGGCACCGGTGAGGGTGTGGACGCGGGCCGCGACACGCCGGGCGGCGTCGGTACCGAGGAGGTCGGGCACGTCGCTCCTCAGGGCGGCGGCGCAGCTGGGCTCGACCACGACGACCGGCAG
The DNA here is from genome assembly GCF_040686175.1 of Streptomyces sp. NPDC086077. Classification (NCBI taxonomy): domain Bacteria; kingdom Bacillati; phylum Actinomycetota; class Actinomycetes; order Kitasatosporales; family Streptomycetaceae; genus Streptomyces; species Streptomyces sp. NPDC086077. Next base: position 2,591 of record NZ_JBFBJT010000287.1, read on the forward strand.
TTCGTCGCCCGTGTCGAGGCGGGCGACGGTACGGGCCATGACCCGGCGCGCCATGGCCGGTTGGCCGGTGCTGACCCAGGTCAGGGCGCAGCACAGGCCGTCGCGTGACCAGCAGGCCGGGCGCGCTCTCGGCGAGACGGGCGGCCGGCCGGTCCCCCGGCGCCGTGGTCATCGCCGCGCCGCTGCGGACGTGCCGGCCTCCACCGCCGCCGCCCACGCCCGAAGGCCCTCGTCGATCGCGGTCTCGTCGACGACGAGCGCCGGGATCATCCGCACGACCTGGTTCCAGGCCCCGCACAGCAGCAGGAGCAGTCCCTCGTCGACGGCGGCCCGCTGCACCCGGGCGGCCGTGTCGGGGTCGGGGCCGCCGTCCTCGGTGACGAACTCGGTGCCGAGCATCAGCCCGAGCCCCCGTACGTCACCGATGGCCGGTGTCCGCCCGGCCACCTCCTCCAGGCCCCGGCGCAGCCGGACGCCCATCGCCCCGGCGTTCTCGACGAGCTTCTCGTCGCGTACGACGTCGAGGGTGGCGCAGGCCGCCGCGCACGCCACGGCGTTGGCGCCGTACGTGCCGCCCTGCGAACCCGGCCACGCCTTCCGCATCAGTTCCTCGGGGGCTGCGATGCCGGACAGGGGGAAGCCGCTGGCCAGACCCTTGGCGGTGACGAGGATGTCGGGTGTGACGCCGAAGTGGTCGTGGCCCCAGAAGCGTCCGGTGCGGCCGACGCCGGTCTGCACCTCGTCGAGGACCAGCAGGAAGCCGTGCCGGTCGGCCCGTTCCCGCAGGCCCTCCAGGAAGGCACGGGTCGCGGGCACGTATCCGCCCTCGCCGAGCACGGGTTCGACGATGACCGCGGCGGTGTCGGCCGGCGAGGAGATCGTCTGGAGGGTGTGGTCGAGTTCCTTCAGGGCGAAGTCGGTGGCGGTCCGCTCGTCCCAGCCGTAGCGGTAGGCCGTCGGGAACGGGGTGACGACGACACCGCTCATCAGGGGCGAGAAACCGGAGCGGAAGCGGATGCCGGACGTGGTCATCGCGGCGGCGGCGACCGTACGGCCGTGGA
>NZ_JBFBJT010000288.1:0-3622 GCF_040686175.1 Streptomyces sp. NPDC086077
CCGACCAACCTGGCCTCGGTCCGGCGCCACTTCCTCGACCACCTGACAGAACTGGACCTCGGCAAGCTCGCGGCGGCGCTGCGCAACATCGCCACCTGACCGGCGCGGACACGCCGCTCCCGGCCCGGATCCGGGTCACCGACCGGCGCCAGACCACGCCGCCCGGTTGGAGTGCGCGTGAAGACGTACGCTCGCCTCGGACCCCCTCCGACGGCAGGAGCAGCAACGATGCAGTACGTGAAGCTCGGTTCGACGGGCCTGGACGTCTCGCGGATCTGTCTGGGCTGCATGACCTACGGTCTTCCCGACCGGGGCGCCCACGAGTGGACCCTCGGCGAGGAGGCGTCCCGCCCGCTGATCCGGCAGGCGCTGGAGGCCGGGATCACCTTCTTCGACACCGCGAACGTCTACTCGGACGGCACCAGCGAGGAGATCGTCGGCAGGGCGCTGAGGGACTTCGCCCGCCGGGACGAGATCGTGCTGGCCACGAAGGTGCACGGCCGGATGCGGCCCGGTCCGAACGGCGGCGGTCTCTCCCGCAAGGCGATCATGACCGAGATCGACCACAGCCTCAGCCGCCTCGGCACGGACTACGTCGACCTCTACCAGATCCACCGCTGGGACCCGCAGACGCCGATCGAGGAGACGATGGAGGCGCTGCACGACCTGGTCAAGGCGGGCAAGGTGCGCTACATCGGCGCGAGTTCGATGTACGCCTGGCAGTTCTCCAAGGCGCAGTACACGGCCCGGCTGCACGGCTGGACCCGCTTCGTGTCCATGCAGAACCACTACAACCTCCTGTACCGCGAGGAGGAGCGCGAGATGCTGCCGCTCTGCGCGGACCAGGGCGTCGGCGTGCTGCCGTGGAGCCCGCTCGCCCGCGGCCGCCTCACCCGGGACTGGGGCACCACCACCGAGCGCAGTGCGAACGACGACTTCGGCGGCCGTCTCTACCAGGAGGGCGACCGCACGATCGTCGAGGCCGTCACCCGGATCGCGAACGACCGGGGCGTGCCGCGTGCCCAGGTCGCCCTCGCGTGGCTGCTGCACCAGGACACGGTGACGGCCCCGATCATCGGCGCCGGCAAACCGCACCACATCGACGACGCGGTGGCCGCCGTCGAGCTGGAGCTCACCGGCAAGGAGATCGAGGAACTGGAGCAGCCCTACGCCCCGCACCCCGTCTCGGGGCACTGAGGCTCAGTGCGGGCCCGGTGGTGCGAACTCCGTGCCGCACGGGCCCGCGCCCTCGCTCTCGGGCAGCGGCACCCGGTCGCCGCTCATCGTCCGCGTGCGGTAGTGGCCGCCGATGCGTTCGGTGGAGCGGCCCACGTAGTGGCCGATGAACGAACGCCGGAAGCGGTCGGCGGCGCGGTTCGGCCCGGAGCCGTGGACCAGGCTGCCGTTGAAGAACAGGACGTCGCCCGGCCGCATGTCGACCGGTACGGGGCTGAGGCCGGGCGGCGGTGGCACGTACTCCCGTGCGAACGACACCCGCTCGTCCGCCTCCTCGGGGCAGAACAGGTCCATCCGGTGCGTGCCCGGCACGACCTCCAGACCGCCGTTCTCCCGGTCGATCACATCGCAGGCCACCCACGCCGCCACGCACGTGCCCGGCTCGACCCGCAGATAGAAGTTGTCCTGGTGCAGCGCCTGCCCCCGGGCGCCCGGCGGCTTGAAGTAGAACATGCTCTGCGCGGCCAGCGGCTCCTCGCCGAGCAGCACCTCCAGCGCCACACGCAGCCGCGCGTCCAGCAGGAACCGCAGCGCCAGGTCGTTGATCTCGTGAGGGTGCATGACCCTCGGGTAGGCGGCGAGCGGGTCGTCGCCCGCCCTCGGCTGGAAGTGTCCCGGCACCGGACCGCCCGCGTGCAGCGCCGTGAACTCCGCGCACAGGCGGTCGATCTCGTCATGCCCGAACAGCCCGCGTACGACAGTGAAACCGTCCTCCTGGAACCGTGCGAGCCCCTCCTCGGTCAGGATGGGATGACCGGCGGCGCCGATGTCCGTGGCTGTCATGCGTCCACTCCTCGGTGAGGTGTCCCCGGTGCACCACGCTAGGCCGGAACGCGGCTGTGGAGGATGCCCATGAGCGCTGACGACTTGCCCGAGGCTGCTGCACCCGGCGCTCCGTCGCCGCCGCCCGGCCTGGTGGTGATCGGCCACTTCGACCAGTCTCCGGGCTACGCCGTGGATCGGCCACGCGGCGCGGACAGCTGGCTGTTCACCTGGACGACGGGCGGCCGGGGCCGACTGCGCCAGGGGGGCACCGGGACGCCCGCTGACCCGGGCGACCTGGTGGTGCTCGCGCCCGGCGTCCGGCAGGGCTACGGCGTCGCCCCGGGCGCGCGGCACTGGCGCTTCTGGTGGGCGCACTGCCAGGCACGCCCGTCCTGGCGGCCCTGGCTTCGCCCCTACGACGCCGGAGACGGCGTCCATGTCGTCGCCCCCGTCCCGGCGGCACTGCACGGCCGGGTGGAGTCGGCGTTCCGCAGGATGCTCGCCGACGCCCGCTGGACGGGCGCGGAGGCACCGCCCGCGACCCTGCCCGCCGACGACCCGGTGGCCGTCGCCCACGGCACGGCGGCCCATGAGCTGGCGCTCTGCGCCCTGGAGGAGATCGTCCTGCTCACGGCGTCGGCCGCGCGCACCGCCGTGCCGCCGCGGGGCATCGACGCCCGGGTGCGCCGGGCCCAGGCGCTGATCGCGGCCGACCCCGGCGCGCCGCACACCGTCCGCTCGCTGGCGGAGGCGGTCGCGCTGTCGCCCTCCCGGTTCGCGCACCTGTTCGCCCAGCAGACGGGGGAGTCGCCGATGCGCAGCCTGCGCGAGACCCGCCTCCGGCACGCCGCCCGCCTGCTGGAGGGCACCGACCTGTCCGTGGAACGCGTGGCCACGGCATCGGGCTTCGCCAGCCCCTTCCACTTCAACCGGGTCTTCCACGCCCGCTTCGGAGACCCCCCGGGCGCGTACCGGGCGTCACACCGGTGACGCCGGACTGGTCCACCCGGGTGACCCGGCCCCCGGCTGCCCGGGGGTCACCCCGACGACCGGGAGGGACACCCACAGCGCGACCACGGCGGTGATCAGCGCCGCCAGTCGGCCATAAGGGCGGCCGGCACGGCGATGCCGATCAGCGCCAGGAGCCCCGTCCGGCAGCGCGTGCCCCAACGCACCGGCGAGGCCGTTGTCGACCACCGCACGCACCACCACACCGAGGGCGAGCACGAACGCGAGGAACGCGGGCGCCGAGGCCCGCACGACCGTGAACGGCGTCGCAGGGCGTCGTACGCAGGCGCGGGCCCGCGAGAACCAGCGCGCCCGCGGCGGGGCGGCCCAGGCACCGTCCGGGCCGCCCGCCGCCCGGCGCGCGAGCCACGCGCCGCAGGCCCGGAACAGGCTTTCCACGTCGCCGCCGGCTCCGCGACCACGGCCTCCGGCAGCCGGAACGGGCGAAGTACCGCCCACCACAGAACGATGGCGGGCAGGACGACGGAAAGGACTTCGGCGAGCGGGGTGTGCAGGGAGATCCTCGGGCGTCGATCAACTGGTGCCTGTCCCTGGCAACAGGTGAGGGCAAGAGTCCGGTGAGATCAGGCTCCGTTGCCCGCCCGCATCACCG
>NZ_JBFBJT010000289.1:0-3595 GCF_040686175.1 Streptomyces sp. NPDC086077
GGGCCGCGTCGTGGACATCGGCGCCGAGCTGTTCGCGATGAGCGCGGCCTGCGTGCGTGCCGAACTCCTGCGCAGCCGGGGCGAACACGGCCGGGAGGCCTACCAGCTCGCCGACGCCTTCTGCCGCCAGTCCCGCATCCGCGTCGACGAGCTCTTCGGCAGGCTGTGGACCAACACCGACGACCTCGACCACAAGGTGGTCAAGAACGTCCTGGCCGGCGGCTACGAGTGGCTGGAGCAGGGGATCGTCGACCCCTCGGGCGACGGACCGTGGATCGCGGACGCGACCCCCGGCCCGTCCCAGAAGGAGAATCTGCACCGACCCATCAGGTGAGGGCCGGCGCGCGACGGGTGCGGGTCGGCCCGCACCCGTCGTGGCGCGTCAGCACCACTTGTCGCTCGGGTCTCCGCGTCGTCCACGAGCAGGTGTCGACGTACTTGTGGTTCGCCCCGAGCAGGAGTGAAGTGTTACCACGTGATCTTCACGTCAGCTTCACAGATGGGGAGACCGGGTCCATCCGGCCGGGAACGGGCACGCCGGAAGCGGCGGGCGCACCCGCGTGAGGGACACCCTGCGCCGGCCGGGCATCCGTTGCGGCAACAATGGGGGCATGAGCGACAGCCCAGCCCCTCTCGCAGACCCGCACCTCGTCTACGACCCGGTGACGGGCGACGGCCCGAAGGACGTCGTGGTCCTCGGCTCCACGGGGTCGATCGGTACCCAGGCCATCGACCTCGTCCTGCGCAACCCGGACCGCTTCCGGGTCACCGGCCTGTCCGCCAACGGCGGCCGCGTCGGCCTCCTCGCCGAGCAGGCCTACCGGCTCCGGGTGCAAACCGTCGCGGTGGCCCGCGAGGACGTCGTACCCGCGCTGCGGGAGGCGCTGACCGCGCACTACGGCGCGGGAGAGCCGCTTCCCGAGATCCTGGCCGGACCGGAGGCGGCCACCCGGATCGCCGGCTCCGACTGCCACACCGTGCTGAACGGCATCACCGGCTCCATCGGCCTCGCCCCGACCCTCGCCGCCCTGGAGGCGGGCCGCACCCTGGCGCTCGCCAACAAGGAGTCGCTCATCGTGGGCGGCCCGCTGGTCAAGGCGCTCGCCAAGCCGGGCCAGATCATCCCGGTCGACTCCGAGCACGCGGCGCTCTTCCAGTCGGTCGCCGCGGGCACCCGCGCGGACGTGCGCAAGCTCGTCGTCACCGCCTCCGGCGGCCCCTTCCGCGGCCGGACCAAGGCGGAGCTCGCGAACGTCACCGTCGAGGACGCCCTGGCCCACCCCACCTGGGCCATGGGACCGGTGATCACGATCAACTCCGCGACCCTCGTCAACAAGGGTCTCGAAGTCATCGAGGCACATCTGCTGTACGACATTCCCTTCGAACGCATTGAGGTGGTCGTGCATCCGCAGTCGTATGTCCACTCGATGGTTGAGTTCACGGACGGATCCACGATCGCCCAGGCGACGCCCCCGGACATGCGCGGGCCCATCGCCATCGGCCTCGGCTGGCCCGAGCGCGTCCCCGACGCGGCGCCCGCCTTCGACTGGAGCACGGCGTCGACCTGGGAGTTCTTCCCGCTCGACACGGACGCCTTCCCCTCCGTCGACCTCGCCCGGCACGTGGGAGAGCTCGCGGGCACCGCCCCGGCGGTGTTCAATGCCGCCAACGAGGAGTGCGTGGACGCCTTCCTGAGGGGCGCGCTGCCGTTCAACGGAATCATGGAGACCGTCACCCGGGTCGTGGACGAGCACGGCACCCCCGGCACGGGAACCTCGCTCACCGTGCCGGACGTCCTCGAAGCGGAGACCTGGGCCCGCGCCCGGGCCCGTGAACTGACGGCACAGACCGGAAATACGGCGCAGACAGCCACCGCGGAGGCGCGTGCATGACGACCTTGATGATGATCCTCGGCATAGTCGTGTTCGCGGTCGGCCTGCTGATCTCGATCGCGTGGCACGAGCTGGGGCATCTGTCCACGGCCAAGCTCTTCGGCATCCGCGTCCCGCAGTACATGGTCGGCTTCGGTCCGACGATCTTCTCCCGCACCAAGGGCGAGACCGAGTACGGCGTGAAGGCCATCCCGTTCGGCGGGTACATCCGCATGATCGGCATGTTCCCGCCCGGCCCCGACGGCCGCATGGAGGCCCGCTCCACCTCGCCCTGGCGCGGCATGATCGAGGACGCCCGCTCCGCCGCCTTCGAGGAGCTGCGTCCCGGCGACGAGGCGCGCATGTTCTACACGCGCAAGCCGTGGAAGCGGGTCGTCGTGATGTTCGCGGGCCCGTTCATGAACCTCGTCATGGCGGTCGTGCTCTTCCTCATCGTGCTGATGGGCTTCGGCATCTCGCAGCAGACCACCAGCGTCAGTTCGGTCTCCCAGTGCGTGATCGCGCAGAGCGAGAACCGCGACAAGTGCACCTCGGCCGACAAGCCCTCACCGGCCGCCGCGGCCGGACTGAAGGCGGGCGACAAGATCGTCGCCTTCGACGGCGTCCGCACCGACGAGTGGAACGAGCTCTCCGACCTGATCCGCGCCAACCCCGGCAGGGAGGTGCCGATCGTCGTCGACCGCAAGGGCGAGGAAGTCACCCTGAAGGCGACGATCGCCACCAACCAGGTCGCCAAGAAGGACTCCGACGGCCAGATCGTCCAGGGCGAGTACGTCAGCGCCGGCTTCCTCGGCTTCAGCGCCGCCACCGGCGTCGTACGGCAGGACTTCGACGAGTCCCTGGTGTGGATGGGCGATCGGATCGAAGAGGCCGTGGACTCCCTCGCCGCCCTGCCCAGCAAGATCCCGGCCCTGTGGAACGCCGCCTTCGACGGCGCCGAGCGTGAGCCGGACTCCCCGATGGGCGTGGTCGGCGCGGCCCGCGTCGGCGGCGAGATCTTCACCCTCGACATCCCGCCGACCCAGCAGCTGGCCATGGCCCTGATGCTGGTGGCCGGGTTCAACCTCTCCCTGTTCCTCTTCAACATGCTCCCGCTGCTCCCGCTCGACGGCGGTCACATCGCGGGCGCGCTGTGGGAGTCGCTGCGGCGGAACCTGGCGAGGGTGCTGCGACGCCCGGACCCGGGGCCGTTCGATGTGGCGAAGCTGATGCCCGTCGCCTACGTGGTGGCCGGGATCTTCATCTGCTTCACGATCCTGGTGCTCATCGCCGACGTGGTCAACCCGGTCAGAATCTCCTAGTCATGCGCAGTTGGCGGCGGCCCGGCACGGTGTGTGCCGGGCCGCCTTCCATCGAGTGGGTTTACCGGGCGGGATGTGCTGACGCCCGAAGGCGTGCCGTAATCTCGAAGCCTGGAGCCCGCTGCTGACGGGACCGGATCTTGATCCACGACTTGGGGTTGCACAGCAGATGACTGCGATTTCTCTCGGCATGCCGTCCGTTCCGACCAAGCTCGCCGAGCGCCGCAAGAGCCGGCAGATCCAGGTCGGCACGGTGCCGGTCGGCGGGGACGCCCCGGTCTCCGTCCAGTCCATGACCACCACGCGCACGTCGGACATCGGGGCCACGCTTCAGCAGATCGCCGAGTTGACGGCTTCCGGCTGTCAGATCGTCCGGGTGGCGTGCCCGACGCAGGACGACGC
>NZ_JBFBJT010000290.1:0-3588 GCF_040686175.1 Streptomyces sp. NPDC086077
GGCGCTGCTCCAGCCAGTGGCGTTGAGCTCGGGCAAGTTCGCCGTCGTCGAGGTGTTCATCCCCGACGCGGCCGTCACCAAGGGCGTGGGCACGGCGTGGGCGGTGCTGGCCGGTGTCGGGCTCGCGCTGATCGTCGGGTCGGTCGCGGTCGCCGACCGGCTGGGCGCGCGGATGGTGCGCCCGGCGCAGCGGCTGGTCGAAGGCGCGCGCGAGCTGGGCGACGGCCGGCTGGGCGCCCGGGTGCCCGAGAAGGGACCGCGGGAACTGCGGCTGGCGGCCGTGGCGTTCAACTCGATGGCCGACCAGGTCGTCCAGCTCCTGGCGAACGAGCGGGAGTTGGCGGCGGACCTGTCCCATCGGCTGCGGACACCGCTGACCGTGCTGCGGCTGAACGCGGCCTCGCTCGGGGACGGGCCGGCCGCCGAGCAGACCCGGGCCGCGGTGGCCCAGCTGGAGCGTGAGGTCGACACGATCATCCGGACCGCCCGGGAGGCCAAGCCGCAGACCGCCGCGGTCGGTCCCGGCGCCGGCTGCGACGCGGCGGAGGTGGTGCGGGAGCGGATGGAGTTCTGGTCGGCGCTGGCCGAGGACGAGGGCCGCAAGGTGCGGACGGCCGGCGTGGACCGGCCGGTGCGCATCCCGGTGGCCCGCGCCGACCTGGCAGCCGCCCTCGACGCCCTGCTGGGCAACGTCTTCCGGCACACCCCCGAGGGCACCGCCTTCGCGGTCGACGTGCACAACGGCGAGGACGCGGTGATCGTGCTCGTCTCCGACGCGGGCCCCGGCATATCCGACCCCGAGGCGGCGATGGCGCGTGGCCGGGGCTCCGGCAGCGACGGGTCGACCGGCCTGGGGCTGGACATCGTGCGCCGGCTCGCGGAGGCGACGGGCGGCGACGTACGGATCGGTTCGTCGGTGCTGGGCGGCACCGAGGTGCGGATCTGGATCCAGCTGGACGCGCGCGAGCGGATGCCCGGGCGGCGGAGCCACCGCGGTTCCATGAGGCGCCGCAGACCGGGCAGATCGAGCGCGACCATTGACCGCCCCAGATCCCTCCTTTGAGCGCACCTCCACATCATGGCGATGGACTACGGCCCCGCGTACAGCGGTGACATGGGCACCTGCGCCGAGGAGGCGGCCACCGCCACGCAGGCCCAGATCAAGAGCGTGCTCGGTCTGTCCGACGGCGCGGCCTGGAAGACGGTCGCGGTCACGCCGACGATCGGCGTCAACGACGTCGTCACCGAGGTCTTCAAGGTCGAGGACGCCACCCAGCTGGTGAACTTCGCCAAGCCGAGGGGCCTCGGCTGGCTCTCCATGTGGTCCGGCACCCGCGACAAGGCGTGCCCCGGCGGCCCGAAGCCCGCGGCCGACGCCGCCTGCAGCTCGGTCGATCAGGGCGCGTTCGCGTTCTCCAAGGCGTTCGCGGCCTACGAGTAACCACCGAAGTCCGGGGCGCGGCACTCCCCCCACCGGTGCCGCGCCCCGACCTCCCCCCACGGAACTCTGACCGCCTACGCGCCCTCGGCCGGCGGCAGCGTCCCCGACCGCGCCGCCTCCCCGTACCAGCGGGCGCTCGACTTCGGGGTCCGCTCCAGCGTCGCGTAGTCGACGTAGACCGCGCCGAACCGCTTGCCGTAGCCGTAGGCCCACTCGAAGTTGTCCATCAGCGACCACAGGTAGTAGCCCCGGACGTCGGCGCCGTCCGTGACGGCCCGGCGGACCGCCGCGAGGTGGCCGCGCAGATAGGCGATCCGCTCGGGGTCGTGGACGCGGCCGTCGGGGTCGGGCTTGTCGTCGTAGGCGGCGCCGTTCTCGGTGATGTACAGCGGCAGCCCCGGCGCCTCCCGCGTGTACCGCATGATCAGCTCGTGCAGGCCGGACGGGTCGATGGTCCAGCCCATCTCCGTGCGTTCACCCGGCGTCTGGTGGAACGCCACGTCGTCCGCGCCCGGCCAGGGGGAATGGGCGCTGGCGCCGTGACCGTCGGCGCGCGGGCCTTTCGCCTCGGGGTCCGCCGCGGAGACCAGCGTTGGGGTGTAGTAGTTGAGGCCCAGCGCGTCCAGCGGCTGGTGGCAGGCCGCCAGGTCGCCGTCCTGGACGAACGACCAGTCCGTCACCGACGCCGTCGCGGCCGCCAGGGTCTGCGGGTAGGCGCCGTGCAGCATCGGGCCGTGGAAGATCCCGTTGGCCAGGTCGTCGATCTTCCGCGCCGCCGCCAGGTCCGCCGGGTCCTGCGAAACGGGGCGGACCACCGACGAGTTGAGGGACACCGCGATCGTGTTGCGGGCCGGCATCACGGACCGCAGCGCTGACGTGCCCAGCCCGTGCGCCAGGTTCAGGTGATGGGCCGCCCGCAGCGCGGCGGCCGGTTCCGTACGCCCAGGGGCGTGCACTCCGGAGCCGTATCCGAGGAAGGCGCTGCACCAGGGCTCGTTGAGCGTGATCCACTGCTCCACCCGGTCGCCGAGCGCCTCGCCGACGATCTGCGCGTACTCCGCGAACCGGAACGCCGTGTCCCGCTCCGGCCAGCCGCCCGCGTCCTCCAGCTCCTGCGGCAGGTCCCAGTGGTAGAGGGTGACCGCCGGCTTGATCCCGGCCGCCAGCAGCTCGTCGACCAGTTGCCGGTAGAAGTCGAGCCCGACCTGGACGGCGGGGCCGCGGCCCGTGGGCTGCACCCGCGACCAGGAGACGGAGAAGCGGTACGCGGTCAGGCCCAGCTCGGCCATGAGCGCGACGTCCTCGCGGAAGCGGTGGTAGTGGTCGACAGCGATGTCACCGGTCTCGCCGTCGGCCGTCCTGCCCGGCGTATGACTGAAGGTGTCCCAGATGGACGGGGTGCGGCCGCCCTCCCGCACGGCGCCCTCGATCTGGTAGGCGGAGGTGGCCGCGCCCCAGAGGAAGGCGGGCGGGAAGGACACCGGCGATTCTGGTTCAGGCATGGAAGCGCTCCCAAGGAAGGTCGTGAGAAAGAGGGGCCGAGGCGGCGGTGACCCGGCCCCTTGCGCGAGAAGGCAGGGCGTCAGCCCTTGACCGCGCCCTGCATGATGCCGCCCACGATCTGCTTGCCGAAGATCGCGAAGACCAGCAGCAAGGGCACCGTGCCGAGCAGTGCACCGGCCATGATCAGGGACTGGTCCGGGGTGTAGCCGCGGCCCAGGCCCGCGACCGCCACCTGCACGGTCGGGTTGCCCGTCTGGGTCAGCACCAGGAACGGCCACAGGAAGTCGTTCCACGTCTGGACGAACATCAGCATGCCCAGCACCGCCATCGCCGGCCGCGCCGCCGGGAACACGATGTGCCAGATCACGCGCCAGCTGCTCGCCCCGTCCACCCGGGCGGCCTCGATCAGCTCGTCCGGCAGCGCCTGCAACAGGTACTGGCGCATGAAGAAGACACCGAAGGCACTCACGATCGACGGCAGGATCACCGCCTGGAGCTGGTCGGTCCAGTCCAGCTCGGCGACCATCATGTACAGCGGGATCACGCTGAGCTGCGGCGGCACCATCATCGTGCCGATGACGACGAGCATCAGCGCGTTACGGCCCCGGAAGCGCAGCTTGGCGAAGGCGAACCCGGCGATCGTC
>NZ_JBFBJT010000291.1:0-3489 GCF_040686175.1 Streptomyces sp. NPDC086077
GACACCGCCGCAGCACCTCGGCCACCTGCGCGGTGTCGGCGGGCCGCACCACCAGGCGGGCCCGGCCCCGGTAGCGGCCGGTGAAGTCGGTCTCGTACGAGGCGCGCAGCGCTGGGTCAGCGAGCACATGGGCCGGTCCGACCACGGCCGACAACTGATGGGCGAGACGATCGGTATCCACGGGTGCCGGCCACTCCTCGTCGTGCGTAGGACTCGCGGGCGAGGCGGCAGACCTGTCCACGCCCGCCCGCCGACGCCCCGAAATCCTACGGAGCGGTGGCCCAGGGCAGGGACTCCCTGGTGGTTCAGCGCGGTGCCGGGCGTGGCCGCCGCGCCGCGAGGGACGCCCTCACCCCCGCGAACAACCGGCGTACGGGCGCCCCGGAGCCCGCGCCCGCACCGGACACCGATCCGGTCACCTCCTGACGCGGGCTCCCGGGGCCGGACGGCGGCAGGGATAATGACGGGATGCGCGGAGGCGGGAGTCCCGCTCGCGCCGCCCCCGAGACCGCCGGTGAGAAGGACGACACATTGGGTTCCCATCCGCCCATACCCACCCGGGTCGTGCTGCTGTGCGGCCCGTCCGGCTCCGGCAAGTCCCTCCTCTCCGCCCGCTCCGGCCTGCCGGTGCTGCGGCTCGACGACTTCTACAAGGAGGGCACCGACCCGACGCTGCCGCAGGTCGCCGGGAGCTCCGACATCGACTGGGACGACCCGGCCTCGTGGGACGCGGACGCCGCCGTCGCCGCGATCGAGGACCTGTGCCGCACGGGCCGCACGGACATCCCCGTCTACGACATCTCGCTCAGCGCCCGCACCGGCGCCGAGACCCTCGACATCGGGCGGACCCCGCTGTTCATCGCGGAGGGCGTCTTCGCCGCCGAGGTCGTCACCCGCTGCCGTGAACTGGGCCTGCTGGCCGACGCGCTGTGCCTGAGCCGTGGTCCGGTGCGCACCTTCCGGCGCCGCTTCGTGCGCGATCTGAGGGAGGGCCGCAAGTCGGTGCCGTTCCTGCTGCGCCGCGGCTGGCGCCTGATGCGCGCGGAGCGCTCCATCGTCGCCCGCCAGACCGCGCTCGGCGCGTACGCCTGCGACCGGGACGAGGCGATGGGCCGCCTGGCCGCCGCGGCGGCGGGTCGCTGCGCGACGGCACGTACGGCCGCGTAGCGCCCCGGTCGCACGCGGCCGGGCTTCCGCCCGGACCCACGGCGCCCGGCCACTCGGACCCCGGACACACGAAGGCGGGACTGGACGGACCCCCCGGCCCTCCAGCCCCGCTCCCCCGCGTTCCCCCGCGTTCCCCCGTGCCCCCCCGGCCCCGTACTCCCCCGTACTCCCCCCGGGGCCCTGCCTTCAGGCGACAAGCTCCCCGAAGGCGTGCTGCTCGTCACGGCCGAAGCTGAGGACCTCGTCCTCGCGCAGCCGGCGCAGGGAGCGCCAGATGCTGGACTTCACCGTGCCGACACTGATGTCGAGGATCTCCGCGATCTCCGGGTCCGTGCGGCCCTCGTAGTAGCGCAGGACCAGCATGGTGCGCTGGAGTTCGGGCAGCCGGGCCAGCGCCTGCCACAGGACCGCGCGCAGTTCGGTGCCGCGCATCGCGTCCGTGTCGCCGGCCGTCTCCGGCAGTTCCTCGGTCGGGTACTCGTTGAGCTTGCGGCGCCGCCAGGCGCTGATGTGCAGGTTGGTCATGGTGCGGCGGAGGTATCCGCCGACCGCCGCCTTGTCACTGATCCGGTCCCACGCCCGGTACGTCGAGAACAACGCGCTCTGCAGCAGGTCCTCGGCCTCGAAGCGGTCGCCGGTCAGGTGGTAGGCGGTTGCGTACAGGGAGGCGCGGCGCTCCTGGACGTAGGCGGTGAACTCCGCCTCGGTCAGCGAGCGACGCTCCCCCGAGTCCTCCCCGTACGCGGCTCCCCCGTGCGTTTCCCCCGTGAGACCGTCAACCACCGTCATGTAGGCGGTGTGCTGACGCCCGGCGCCGCGAGCGCACCCCCGCCCTCCCCCACGCTCGAACCCACTCCCGCGGGAGGGGCCCCCATCGGCGCCGGACTTCTCGGAACCCCGGCCCGCGTGCACGTCGTGCAGACGCGTGACCACTGCGCTGGTGCTGGTGCCGTGCAGCGTGTTCATCTCGCGCCCCCCGTCGTGTACTTGCCGGTGTTCGGCCCTGCTCGTCCTGCTTCCTTGCCTGTGCCGAAAAGCTTGCCGAGCCGACATCATCGCTGTGTCCGCCGACTGTCACAGACGTGTCACAGGGGCGGGTCCCCGCGTCCTTCAGGGAACACCCGGTACGGTCACGGAGAAGAGCGGTACGGCTACGCAGCCGCCCGAGTGTCGAAACGCCGACCCACCATGGGCCAGAATGAGCCCGTGCCTTCCCTGTTGCTGATCGAGGACGACGACGCCATCCGCACGGCCCTGGAGCTCTCACTGACGCGCCAGGGACACCGCGTGGCGACCGCTGCCAGCGGTGAGGACGGTCTGAAGCTGCTGCGTGAGCAGCGGCCGGATCTGATTGTGCTGGATGTGATGCTGCCCGGCATCGACGGGTTCGAGGTGTGCCGGCGGATCCGGCGCACCGACCAGCTGCCGATCATCCTGCTGACCGCCCGCAGCGACGACATCGACGTGGTCGTCGGGCTGGAGTCGGGCGCCGACGACTATGTCGTCAAACCGGTGCAGGGCCGGGTGCTGGACGCGCGCATCCGCGCCGTGCTGCGGCGCGGCGAGCGGGAGGCGAACGACGCCGCGGCCTTCGGCAGCCTCGTCATCGACCGCGCGGCGATGACCGTGACGAAGAACGGCGAGGACCTCCAGCTCACCCCGACGGAGCTGAGGTTGCTGCTCGAACTGAGCCGGCGGCCCGGTCAGGCGCTGTCCCGGCAGCAACTGCTGCGTCTGGTGTGGGAGCACGACTACCTCGGTGACTCCCGGCTCGTGGACGCCTGCGTCCAGCGGCTGCGCGCCAAGGTCGAGGACGTGCCGTCCTCCCCGACCCTGATCCGTACCGTGCGGGGTGTCGGCTACCGGCTGGACCCGCCTCAGTGACCGACGCGCAAAAAGGTCTCCGCGGCTGGGCCGCGGCACGCAAGGGAGCTCTGTCGACGCTGCGCTTCACCAGTCTGCGGCTGCGGCTGGTCGTCGTGTTCGGGCTGGTGGCGCTGACGGCCGCGGTCTCCGCGTCCGGGATCGCCTACTGGCTCAACCGCGAGGCCGTGCTCACCCGCACCCAGGACGCGGTGCTTCGCGACTTCGAGCAGGAGATGCAGAACCGCGCCGGCGCCCTGCCCGCCCGTCCCAGCCAGGACGAACTCCAGCGCACCGCCGGTCAGATGGCCAGCAGCAGCCAGCGCTTCAGCGTGCTCCTCGTCGCCGAGGACGCGGCCGGCAAGCCGGTCTACGGCAGTTCCGGCGGCCTCAACGACGGCTTCGCGCTGGCCGACGTACCGAAGTCGCTGCGCACGGCCGTGAACAAGGAGCAGCCGC
>NZ_JBFBJT010000292.1:0-3389 GCF_040686175.1 Streptomyces sp. NPDC086077
GACTCATAGCGATCCCTTCTCCTTTGCTGCAGGGCAGCTGGTGTGTTCGGCTCACCCGGCGCCGCCGCGTCGCAGCACGAGCGCCGAGTTCGACCGCAGCCTGCGCTGCGGCCCTCCGGCGTTCCGGGGTGCTCAGTCCTCGGCGGTGCGCCGCAGCGAGGGCTTGAGGTCCTTCAGCCGGCCGAGCAGGCCGTTGACGAACGAGGGCGACTCGTCCGTCGAGAACTCCTTCGCCAACTGCACCATCTCGTCCAGCACGACCGCGTCCGGGGTGTCGTCGACCCAGATCAGCTCGTACGCGCCGAGCCGCAGGATGTTGCGGTCGACGACCGGCATCCGGTCGAGGGTCCAGCCGACCGAGTACTGGGCGATCAGCTCGTCGATGCGCGTCGCGTGCTCCGCGTAGCCCTCGACCAGCTGCATCGTGTACTCGCTCACCGGCGGCTGCCGGGTGTCGGTCCGCGAGTGCCGGATCCAGTCAGCGAGGACCGTCAGGACGTCGACACCACGCTGGTCGCCCTCGAAGAGGATCTGGAAGGCGCGCTTGCGGGCCGTGTTGCGGGCAGCCACGGTTAGCTGTTCACCCGGCCGAGGTAGTCGCTGGTGCGGGTGTCGACCTTGATCTTCTCACCGGTGGTGATGAAGAGTGGGACCTGGATCTGGTGACCGGTCTCGAGGGTGGCGGGCTTGGTGCCGCCGGTGGAGCGGTCGCCCTGGACGCCGGGCTCGGTCTCCTGGACGACGAGCTCGACGGCGGCCGGCAGCTCGACGAAGAGCACCTCGCCCTCGTGCTGCGCGACGGTGGCGGTGAAGCCCTCGATCAGGAAGTTGGCGGCGTCGCCGACGGCCTTGCGGTCGACCATGAGCTGGTCGTAGGTCTCCATGTCCATGAAGACGAAGTAGTCGCCGTCCATGTAGGAGAACTGCATGTCGCGCTTGTCGACGGTGGCCGTCTCGACCTTCACGCCGGCGTTGAAGGTCTTGTCGACGACCTTGCCCGAGAGCACGTTCTTGAGCTTGGTGCGCACGAAGGCCGGGCCCTTGCCGGGCTTGACGTGCTGGAACTCGACGACGGACCAGAGCTGGCCGCCGTCGAGCTTGAGCACCATGCCGTTCTTGAGGTCGTTCGTGGAAGCCACGGTTGCTTCAATCTCCTGGACTTACGTGGACGACCCGGGGGCAGGCGCGACAGCTGTGAGGCTAGAGCGCGAGCAGCTCCTTGGTCGTGATGGTGAGTAGCTCGGGTCCGCCGTCCGCCTCGGGGCGCACGACGAGCGTGTCATCGATCCGGACACCGCCCCGGCCCGGGAGGTGGACCCCCGGTTCGACGGTGACCGGCACGCAAGCGTCCAGTTTACCCATGGCCGTGGGGGCCAGCTGCGGGTCCTCGTCGATTTCGAGCCCCACGCCGTGACCGATGAGCTCCGGAAGGCCCTGACCGTACCCGGCGGAGTCCAGCACCTGGCGTGCCGCGCGGTCCACGTCTCGGTAGGCGGAGCCGGGGGCCAGCATCTCACGGCCGGCCCGCTGAGCGGCGAAGACCAGGTCGTAGAGCTCGATCTGCCAATCCGCCGGAGAGGTGCCGATGACGAACGTGCGGCCGATCTCGCATCGGTAGCCGCGGTAGGTGGCGCCCAGGCAGACGGAGAGGAAGTCGCCCTCTTCGACGCGGCGGTCCGTGGGGCGGTGGCCTCGTCTGCCGGAGTTCGCGCCGGTGGCGACGGAGGTGGGGAAGGCAGGGCCGTCGGCGCCGTGGTCGACGAGGCGGCGTTCGAGTTCCAGGGCCAGGTGCCGTTCGGTGCGGCCCACGAGGATGGACTCCAGGAGCTCACCGAGGGCCTGGTCGGCGATCTCGGCGCCGATACGGAGGCAGGAGATCTCCTCCTCGTCCTTGACGACCCTGAGCTGCTCGACCGCGTTGCCGAGGTCGGCGAGGCGCAGGGCGGGGGCGGCCGAGCCGATGGCCCGGTGGCGGGCGACGGTGAGGTGGTGTTCCTCGACGGCGAGGGAGTCGGCGCCCTGGTCGGTGGCGAGGTCGGCGGCGGCGACGGCACAGTCGCCGCCGGGAGCGGGGAGCGTGTGCAGGCGCAGGGTCTCGTCCAGGCGGCCCTCGGTGGGGCGGTCGTCCGGTGGGCCGTGGCTGACCAGCAGGTCCTCGCGCTTGCCCAGCAGCAGTACGGCACCGTGGGGGGCCACGCCCGCGAGGTAGCGCACGTTGGCGGGCCGGGAGATCAGCGCTCCCGCGCTGCCGGCCGCGTTGCAGCGCTCCCGTAGCCGGGTCCGGCGGGTCGCGTACACCTCTGACATGTGCCGAGCGTAAGAGCTTTGGTGCCGTGGCGCCGCTCGGGGAGGCCGAGTGGGCGGTGGGGCGGCTGTGGAGGTTCGCGGGGAGTTGTCTGCGGCGCCTGCCGAGGGGCGGGGTGGGTACGGCGCCTACGGCAGTGCGGAGGCTGTGCTCGGCGGCTGCACAGGGGCGGGGCTCTCCGCGGCGCCCAGGGAAGTACGCGGCGCTGTCCGCGGCGGCCGGCCGCCGGCGGGAGCTCGTCGCGCAGTTCCCCGCGGCCCTTCAGGAGGGTGCCGTTCCGGCGTCGCCGGCCGTGTCACCAGTTCGGGGGGCTTGCTATGGAGCGGGTGAGGACCTCGTCAAGGACTCGGGCCGTGCCGGGGACGTCCAGCTGGGAGTTGTCGATGATGGGGAGGCCCGAGCCGTACCAGCCGGCCATGCGGCCGTGGATGCGGGCCACCTCCTCGTCGGTGAGGCGTCGGTTGCCCGAGCGTTCCGCGTTGCGCTCCAGGACGATGTCGAGGCCGGGGAGGAGGACGACGGGCAGCAGGCCGGGACCCACGTGGCGCTTCCAGCCGCCCAGACCCACGACGGGGCGGTCGGGGAAGACGGCGTCGTCGAGGATGCACGAGATGCCGTTGGCCAGGAAGTTGCGCGCGGCGAAGCCGCAGGTGCGGCGGGCCAGGCGGTACTGCGCCTCGGAGTTGTCGTTCCAGCCCGACTGGGGGTCGGCGAAGCCCGAGCGCACCCACTCGCGCACGTCGTCGAGGCTGATGTGGGCCGTGGGCACCCGGCGGTGGTCCGCCCAGTACTTGGCGACGCTGGTCTTGCCCGCGCCCGCCGGGCCGATGAGCAGCACCGCGAGGGTGGTGGTACCCGGGTCGGGGACGGTGGTGGTGGCCGGTGCGGAAGGCATCGTCACCGGGCCGCCGGGGGGGAGCCGGACGTGGCCCGTGGTGTCCGGGGCCGGCGGTGCCATCAGGGGGTGGTGCGGAGCCGAGGGCGGGCCGGAGAAGCCGGGGGGCGGGGGGGGGGGGGGAGTGGGGGGGGGTGGGGTAGAGGTTTTTTTAATGAGGGTTTGTTTGGGGGGGGGGGGGGGGGGGGG
>NZ_JBFBJT010000293.1:0-3189 GCF_040686175.1 Streptomyces sp. NPDC086077
TGGGCGGCCGCGCACGGCCCGGTCGGCCGCGTGCAGTTCGCTGCGCTGCTGGACGGGCCGGAGGCCGGCGTGACGACTGTCGCCGGGCTGCTGGCCGGGGCGGAGGGGCCCGGGCGGGACGCCGACGGCGCGCTCGACCTCGATCTGCTCGTCGTCCTCGACGCGCCCCAGCTCGACGTGGAGGCGGCAGCGCTGCTCGTCGAGTCGCTGCCGGACGGGGCCCGGCTGGTGCTGGCCGGGGACCCCGGGGTGCTGTGGTCGATCGGTCCCGGGCGGGTCTTCGCGGATCTGCTGGCGGTGCGCGGGTGCCCCTGCGTCGCCTCGCGGCGGCCGGATCCCGGGCCGCTCGGGGAGCTGGTGTCGGGCATCGGCGTGGGCGAGCTGCTCCAGGTCGAGGCACCCGGCAAGGAGGTCGTGATCGTGCCGGTGCGGGACGCCGGTGAGGCGGTGCACCGCACGGTGCAGCTCGTCGCCGACTCGGTGCCGCGGGCGATCGGTGTGCCACCGGAGCAGACGGTGGTCGTCACGCCGGTCCACGGGGGCGCGGCGGGGACGCGGGCGCTGAACGCCGCGCTGAAGGAACGCCTGAACCCCGGCCCTGGGCGCTTCGGCGGCTTCGACCCCGGGGACCGGGTCGCCTACTCCCCCGCGCCGGGCCGTACGCTCCCGGGCCAGGTGGTCAAGGCCGACGCCGAGGGGCTGCACCTGTCGTGCGCCGGGGACGCCGTGGTCGTACCGCAGGAGCGGGTGGAGCAGTCCGTACGGCATGGCTGGGCCCTGACCGCGCACCAGGCGGTGGGGACCCGCTGGCCCGCGGTGGTCGCGGTCCTGCCCGGCGATGCCGCCCAGGTTCTGAGCCGCCCCTGGGTGTACACCGCGTTCGGCCGCGCGGAACGCCATCTGTCGGTCGTCCACGGGGTCGACCAGGCCCTCCCGAAGGCGGTCGCGGAGATCCTGCCGAAACCCCGGACGACCCGCTTGCCCAAGCTGCTGGAGGCACAGGTGCCGGTGGGGAGCTGAGGGGCCGGCGTCCGGGACGGCCCGCTGCGGCCACCGGTGCCGGGACGGCGTGAAGCGGCGGCCACGGGGAGTTGGTTCCCCGTGGCCGCCGTTCGTCGTGTGCCGCGTGGCTGGTCAGCGCCGGTCCGCGTCCAAGGGCTCCAGGTCCTCGTCCTCGTCCAGGTCCAGCTCGTCCTCAAGGTCCTCGGGGTCGTCCGGCTCGTCCTCGTCCTCGTCGTCCGGCTCGTCGTCGAAGACCGCGCTGACGTCGAAGCGGCAGACCACGCTCTGCGGGTCGACGGCCTCGAACGGTGCCTCCAGCCACTCACCGGGTTCGGCGGGCTCCTCCGCTGCCGTCACCCACAGTGTGGAGTCGCCCTCCTCCAGGCCGAACTCCTTGTGCCGGGAGGCGATCTCGTCCGGCTCGAACTCGCCGAAGAGGATGCCCAGCGCCCCGTGGATCGTGCTCGCGGCCTCCGCGTCCGTGCTGTCCGCGTCCGCCGCCTCGATCCGCTCGGCCTGCGCCAGCAGTCGCTGCGGTTCCGCCACCGCGTAGTCGCGGCGGATCAGCACACTCAAGGCGTTCGGTTCCTCGGGCCCCGTGTACGGCGGCAGCGCGTCCTCCGCGCCGGGGATCTCGAAGGGCGTGACCTCGTCGTAACGGTCGTAGAGCAGCTCGTCGTACGCCTCTGCGGCCGCGGCCAGCTGGTTGAACGCCTCGTAGACGGCCGGGTCGTCCTCCCCCGACCTGCGTTCGACCGCCGCGAGATGACGGTCGAGCGCGGTCTTGACCGCCTCGGCGGCGGCGCGTACCTCGGCAGCGGTGGGCTGCGCAGCATCAGACATAGGGCAGACGCTATCCGTACCGGGCCGTTGCCCGCACAATAGATGCGATGCCGGAATACGAATTTGTCGACGTGTACGTACCGCGCGGGGTCTCCCGCAAGGACGCCACCCGCCTGCTGACGGACCATGCCGAATACGGGAACTGGGAGTTGCACCGCCTGAGCCTGCTGCGCGACGGCAGCCGCAGGGTACGGCTGCGCCGGCGGATCATCCGCCAGGTGCGCGCCACGTGGTGAGCTGAGGCGGCACGACCGGAACGGAGCGGGCCCCACAGGACGCGGGGCCCGCTCCGTCTCCGGTCGCGCGTGTGCGCAAAAAGGGACGCGCTACGCCGAGGCGCGCGCCCTGCGGTACAGGACGGCGCCCGCCAGCAGTGCCCCCGCGCCCAGCGAGGCGGCCGCGCCCATCGGCAGACCGCTGCCGGTCTGCGCGAGCTGGGAGTCGCGACCGAGCTGTGTGACGGCCGCGCCCCCGGCACGGTCGCCGTCCTTGGAGGCGGTGTCGTCCCCGATGCCGGAGCCGACGACGTCCCTGGTGCCCGAGCTGGAGTCGACGCCCCTGTCGGGGCCGGTGCCGCCGTCACCCGGCGTACCCGGCTGTTCGGGGTTGCCGGGGCCACCCGGGCCCGGGTTGTCCGGCGTCCCCGGCGGGGTCGTACCGCCGTCGCCACCTCCCGGCGGCGTGGTGTGACCGTGGCCGGTGCCGCCGTCGTTGGCGCAGTCGCCGCCCACGGCCGCGTTGCCGACACCGATGACGCTGACGCTGTTGCCGCAGACGTTGACCGGCACGTGGACCGGCACCTGGATGTGGTTGCCGGATCCTACGCCGGGTGAGCCCTCGGTGTGCCCGTCCGCCTGCGCCCCGCCGCCGGAGGAGCCGTGGCCACCGGAACCGCCGTGCTCGTCGCCGTAGCCGCCCGGCGTCCCCTTGCCCCCACCCTGGTTGGCGCAGGAGTTGCCGATCGCCGGGTTGAGGATGCCGACCACGCTGATCGTGTTGCCGCAGACGTTGACCGGCACGTGCACCGGCGCCTGGACCGTGTTGCCGGACAGCACGCCCGGCGAGTTCGCACTGGATCCGCTCGCGCCCGAGTCGGCGTGGGCGTGACCGCTCGCGGCGGCGATCACGCCGGTCGCCGCCGCCACGGTCATCAGTCCCTTGCGGGTGCCCTGTCGCATTGCTGAATTCCTGCCTTCCCCCACTTGACCTACGTGAAAAGACCGGTCGGTCCCGGAGCGCATGGCGTGCGCTCCGGCGACGCGCCGACCCCGCTTCTGCGCTGCCCCACCGCCTCGCGCACCTCAAGGCCCAGACGGAACAGGGCCGCCAGCTGACCAAGAGAGC
>NZ_JBFBJT010000294.1:0-2920 GCF_040686175.1 Streptomyces sp. NPDC086077
GGGGCTGTGGTGGCAGCCCCGGCCTGAGGTGTTCCTCGACGCTGATGTACTTCAGCCCCGCCCGCAGGTCGGCGTCGTTGCGCAGCCGGATGACCAGCGGGAACTCGGCCAGCGCCGTCGTGTCGAACAGGCCGGTCGTGTACAGGAGCTGGACGCCCAGCGCGTCCGACACGGCCCGCTGCAGCTCCAGCAGGTAGGTGGCGTTGGCGCGGCCGATCGGGTTGTCGAGGAAGAGGGTGCCGGCGTGCCGGTGCCTGGCCCGGCCCCGGTCGTTGGAGCGCAGCGCGGCCATGGTGCAGTACAGGGCGATGGCCGCGGTGAGCAGCTGACCGCCGGAGAACACGTCGCCCATCTGCCCGACGGGGACGCGCTCGGCGCGCAGCACGGCGTCCGGCTTGAGGATCTCGACGGCGACGCCCTTAGGCCGAAGGGCGGCGGCCACTCCCCGCAGCAGCAGGGACATGCCGTCGCGGCGCAGGTCGGAGTTCTTCTTGACGGCGGCCCGGGTCGCCTCGTCGATGACCTCGCCGAGCCTCTCGGCGAGGGTGGCCTGGTCGGGTTCCTCGAAGCGGATCCGCAGGAACTCCTGCCCGGACCACTCGCCGAGCCCCTCGGGCAGCCGCGACAGCCGCTGGGCGGCGCGCAGCGTGGCCAGCGCCGACTCGACCAGCCCGCGCAGCCGGTCCACGATCGAGTCCCGGTTGCGTTCCAGCTGCTCCAGCTCGTCGGTGAGGACCCGCAGCCGGGGCGCGAAGGCGTCGGCCCACTTCTGCGCGTGCTCGGGCAGGGCGCCCGCCGGCAGTTCGCGGATCTGCTGGCGGGCGGGGGTGCGTACCTGCTCGTAGCGGGTGGAGTTGGCGTGCCGTACGAGGATGTCGCTCGCCTCGCGCACGGCCGCCTCCGCGGCGGACAGGTCGGCGGCGCAGCCGCGCAGCGACCGGCGGGCCTCGGCGGCGGACTGCCGGGCGTCCTCCAGGCCGCCCGGGTACGGCTCCGGCGCGTGCTGCTCCTCGTCACCTGGATGCTCGCGCAGCATGTCCCGCAGCAGCGCGGCGATCTCGTCGAAGCCGCCCGCCGCGTCCTCGGCGGCGCGGTGTGCGCCGAGCAGCTCGGCGTGCGCCTCACGGGCCTGGGTCAGCGCCTCGGTGCGCGACGCGAGTTCGGCGCTCGCCGTACGCAGCAGCGCCTGCGCGTGCTCGGCGTCGCGCGGCTGGAGCTCCTCGGACAGCTCGGTGTGTGCCTCGCCCTCCTCGGGCGCGTGCCGCTCGGCCTCGCCGCGCAGCCGGCCGAGCTGCTCGCTCGCGCTGGACATCCGGGTCTCCAGGAGCTGTACCAGCTCCTCCGCGCGCGCGACGGCGGCCTGGCGGGAGGGTCCGTCGGACCCGTCGGGGGACCGAAGGAGCTGCTCCGCGCGCGTGCGGACCTTGTTGCTGAGCCGGTCCAGATCCGCGCGCGCCGCGCTCTCGTCGCTCTCCGCCCGCGCCTGCTCGGCCCGTAGGTCGGCGCCGACGCCGACCTTCTCGTACACCTGGGACGCCGCGCGGTACGCCTCACGCAAGGCGGGCAGCGCGGCCTTCGGCGCGTCCGGCTCGTCCGCGGGTACGTCGTCAGGGGCGCCGGCGATCTCGGATCGCTCGGCGCGCAGCGCACGCGCGGTGCGGCGGGTGTCGTCGGCGGCCCGCTGGGCGGCGCGCCGGTCCTCGTCGGCGGCGCGGGCCCGCTCCAGGCAGGTCTGCGCCCGGACCTCGGACTCAGTGGCCTCGTCGGCGAGTTCACGCACCTTGACCTGCCAGCCGGCCCGTTCGCGCAGCCGGAAGGCGAGCCCGGCGAGGGCGTCGGCGGAGCGCCGGGCCTTCTGCGCGGCCTCCTGCCGCTCCTCGCGCACCTGCGCGGCCTCGGCTGCGGCCTCCTCGGTCTCGACCCGCGTGGTGCGCGCCTCGGTGAGCTCGGCCTCGGTCTCCTCGGCGAACGCGCGCGCCTCCCGCGCGGCCTGCCCCAGCTCGCCCAGCCGCCCGGCCGGGCAGCCCGTCCGCCAGGACGCGAGCCGCGCGGCCAGCTCGCGGTCCTTGCCGAGCCGGGTCGCGAGCGTGCGGATCTCCTCGTCGCGCTCGGTCGTCCGGGCGCGCAGGGCCTGCCGCTCCTCGTCGGCGGCATGCTCGTCGTGCATGGCGGGGTTCGGCGGCACGAGGAACACGTCGCCGTCGCCGGCGGTGTCCGGGGCCGGGGTGGGGGCGAGCAGGGCGGCCGCCGTGCCGACCGCCACGGCGGACCGGGGCAGCAGCGCGGCGTCGCCGAGCGCGTCCCTGGCCCGGGAGTGCGAGGCCGGGTCGGTGATGATCACGCCGTCCACCAGCTCGGGCCGGGCGGCCAGCACCCGCGCGTGGTCGGCGGGGTCGACGGCCTGCGCGAGGTAACGCCAGCCGGGCAGGGCAGGGATGCCGTGTTCGCCGAGGAACTCGACGGTCGCCAGCACGTCCGGGCCGGGCGGCAGCAGGCCTCCGTCGCCGAGCGCGCCCAGGATGCGGGAGTCGTCGGCGGCGGCGGTCCGCAGCTCGAACAGCTGGCGCTCGGCCGAGGAGACGGCGTCGTCGAGCAGCTCGCGCAACTCGTCGGCGAAACGGTCGAGTTCCTCGGGAGTGAGAGCGCCTTCGGCGACAGGGCGGGGGATTCTGGGGGTGCCGGGACGTGAGGGGAGCGACGCGGACACCGCGTCCGTGCCGTGGCGCAACGCGCGGGGCCTGGATGCCGGGTCCGTGCCCGCCGCTCGCCCGTCCGTGCCCTCGGCTCCGTCGGCGTCCGCCGCCCTGGTGCCGCGCCGGCCGGTGCCCAAGTGCGTGGTGGGACCAGATGGAAGCGGTTCGCTGTGGTCATGGTGCCCAGCGTCGCCGCTACGGCGTGCATAGGTGTCGCTCTCGCGCAG
>NZ_JBFBJT010000295.1:0-2884 GCF_040686175.1 Streptomyces sp. NPDC086077
CCTCGGTGAAGCTGGCCTCCGGCTGCGACCGGCGCTGCACCTTCTGCGCCATCCCGTCCTTCCGCGGCTCCTTCATCTCCCGCCGCCCGAGCGACGTGCTGAACGAGACCCGGTGGCTGGCCGAGCAGGGCGTCAAGGAGATCATGCTGGTCTCCGAGAACAACACCTCCTACGGCAAGGACCTGGGCGACATCCGCCTGCTGGAGTCGCTGCTGCCGGAGCTGGCGGACGTCGACGGCATCGAGCGGGTGCGGGTCAGCTACCTCCAGCCCGCGGAGATGCGGCCCGGCCTGATCGACGTGCTCACCTCCACGCCCAAGGTCGCGCCCTACTTCGACCTGTCCTTCCAGCACTCCGCGCCCGCCGTGCTGCGCGCCATGCGCCGGTTCGGCGACACCGACCGGTTCCTGGAGCTGCTCGACACCATCCGCAGCAAGGCACCGGACGCGGGCGTGCGCTCCAACTTCATCGTGGGCTTCCCCGGGGAGACCGAGGCCGACCTGGCCGAGCTGGAGCGCTTCCTGAACGGCGCACGGCTCGACGCGATCGGCGTTTTTGGCTACTCCGACGAGGAGGGCACCGAGGCGGCGACCTACGACAGCAAGCTGGACCAGGACGTCGTCGCCGAGCGGCTCGCCCACATCTCGCGGCTCGCCGAGGAACTCGTCTCGCAGCGCGCCGAGGACCGCGTCGGCGAGACCCTGCGCGTCCTCGTGGAGTCCGTCGGCGGGGAGGACGGCACCTACGGCCGCGCCGCCCACCAGGCGCCCGAGACCGACGGGCAGGTGCTGCTCACCGGCGGCGAGACGCTGCGCGCCGGTCGTATGGTCGAGGCGAAGGTGGTCGGTACGGAAGGTGTCGACCTCGTGGCCGAGCCGTTGGCGTTCGCCGCCGTAGGCGCCGACGGCCGGGCCGGCAGTGAGGAGGCGGGCAGATGACCGGAGTACCGGCGTCCGCCGCGGGTGGCCCCGCCCCGGCGAACGGCACGGCCGCGGCCTCGAAAGGATCCTCCTCGCAGCGGGCTTCTCTGAAGGGGTCCTCGCAGGGCACGAGCGGGTTCGGCCCGGGTGTCGCGGAGGCGGGCGCCGCCGGAGCGGGCGTCTCGGGGGCCGGTGCCACCAGCGCGCAGATGGGCGTGAAACCGGTGCGCGGCGGAAAGATCGCGGCTGCCGCAGTCGACCAGGCCAGCGTGTGGAACGTCGCCAACCTCCTGACCATGCTCCGGCTGCTCCTGGTCCCCGGCTTCGTCGCGCTGATGCTGGCCGACGGCGGGTACGACCCGGCCTGGCGCTCGCTCGCCTGGGCGGCGTTCGCCATCGCCATGATCACCGACCTGTTCGACGGCCATCTGGCCCGCACGTACAACCTCGTCACCGACTTCGGGAAGATCGCCGACCCCATCGCCGACAAGGCGATCATGGGGGCGGCGCTGATCTGTCTCTCAGCCCTGGGCGATCTGCCCTGGTGGGTGACGGCGGTGATCCTCGGCCGGGAACTGGGGATCACGCTGCTGCGTTTCCTGGTCATCCGCTACGGCGTCATCCCCGCCAGCCGTGGCGGAAAGCTGAAGACCCTCACCCAGGGCGTGGCCGTCGGCATGTATGTGCTGGCGCTCACGGGCTGGCTGGCCACCCTGCGCTTCTGGGTGATGGCCGCGGCGGTCGTCCTGACCGTGGCGACGGGGCTTGATTATGTGAGACAGGCCATTGTGCTGCGCAGGCAGGGAATCGCCGAGCGCCAGGCCGCGTTGGAGGAGACGGAACGGTGAGTTCCCCGGCCGCGCAAGTGGTGCGACTACTCACGGTGAGGGGCGAGACCGTCGCCGTCGCCGAGTCGCTGACGGGTGGGCTGGTCGCGGCGGAGCTGACGGCGGTGCCCGGGGCCTCCAAGGTCTTCCGAGGGTCCGTGACGGCGTACGCGACCGAGCTCAAGAACGAACTGCTCGGTGTCGACGCCACCCTGCTGGCTCAGCGTGGAGCAGTGGATCCGCAGGTGGCGGCCCAGATGGCGGCCGGAGTGCGGAAGGCGCTGGGTGCCGACTGGGGCATCGCGACCACCGGTGTCGCAGGTCCCGACCCCCAGGACGGACAGCCCGTCGGAACCGTTTTCGTCGCGCTGGACGGACCGTTCGGGGCGGGTGCCGGTTCTGCCGGTGGCGGAAAAGTGGAGGCCCTGAGGTTGAACGGCCGGCGGGCGGAAATTCGTATGGAGAGTGTACGGAGCGTACTCGCACTGCTTCTGAGGGAGCTCGCGGGCGAACAGACTGGGAATGAGCGGGCACAGGATACGGAACGGAACGGGGGGTTTTGATGTTTGCAGCCCTGAGTGAACACGACATCGCTCCCCGCACGGCCGCAGCGCAAGGCGGTACGGTGGGGCGTGAAGGATGCGGCTACGCGGTCCGAGGAGGGAGCCACCGATGATTCTGCTCCGTCGCCTGCTGGGTGACGTGCTGCGTCGGCAGCGCCAGCGCCAGGGCCGTACTCTGCGCGAAGTCTCCTCGTCCGCCCGAGTCTCACTCGGCTATCTCTCCGAGGTGGAGCGGGGGCAGAAGGAGGCTTCCTCCGAGCTGCTCTCCGCCATCTGCGACGCGCTGGACGTACGGATGTCCGAGCTCATGCGGGAAGTGAGCGACGAGCTCGCCCTCGCCGAGCTGGCACAGTCTGCAGCGGCCACCCCCAGTGAGCCTGTTCCCACGCGGGTTCGTCCGATGCTGGGTTCCGTATCGGTGGCCGGTGTGCCGCCGGAACGGGTGACCATCAAGGCGCCCGCCGAGGCGGTGGACGTGGTTGCCGCCTGAGTCGAGGCTCGCGTGTACGGCACGCTGCCGCGCGTCACGAGGTCTGTGACTGTCAGGAACGTGTGAGGCCCCGGCCGGGGCTTC
>NZ_JBFBJT010000296.1:0-2828 GCF_040686175.1 Streptomyces sp. NPDC086077
GACGAGTCAGAAACCGTTGATGTAGGCGAAGGACATGCGAAAGGTCCGGCGTAGAGGGTAAGACCCCCGTAGTCGAAACGTCAGCGGCTCGTTTGAGAGACACCCAAGTAGCACGGGGCCCGAGAAATCCCGTGTGAATCTGGCGGGACCACCCGCTAAGCCTAAATATTCCCTGGTGACCGATAGCGGATAGTACCGTGAGGGAATGGTGAAAAGTACCGCGGGAGCGGAGTGAAATAGTACCTGAAACCGTGTGCCTACAAGCCGTGGGAGCGTCGGATGCGTGCTTGCACGTGTCTCGTGACTGCGTGCCTTTTGAAGAATGAGCCTGCGAGTTTGCGGTGTGTTGCGAGGTTAACCCGGGTGGGGAAGCCGTAGCGAAAGCGAGTCCGAACAGGGCGTTTTCAGTAGCACGCTCAAGACCCGAAGCGGAGTGATCTAGCCATGGGCAGGTTGAAGCGGAGGTAAGACTTCGTGGAGGACCGAACCCACCAGGGTTGAAAACCTGGGGGATGACCTGTGGTTAGGGGTGAAAGGCCAATCAAACTCCGTGATAGCTGGTTCTCCCCGAAATGCATTTAGGTGCAGCGTCGTGTGTTTCTTGCCGGAGGTAGAGCACTGGATAGGCGATGGGCCCTACCGGGTTACTGACCTTAGCCAAACTCCGAATGCCGGTAAGTGAGAGCGCGGCAGTGAGACTGTGGGGGATAAGCTCCATGGTCGAGAGGGAAACAGCCCAGAGCATCGACTAAGGCCCCTAAGCGTACGCTAAGTGGGAAAGGATGTGGAGTCGCACAGACAACCAGGAGGTTGGCTTAGAAGCAGCCACCCTTGAAAGAGTGCGTAATAGCTCACTGGTCTAGTGATTCCGCGCCGACAATGTAGCGGGGCTCAAGCGTACCGCCGAAGTCGTGTCATTGCAGCATGAGGGCCAACGCCCGCTGTGATGGGTAGGGGAGCGTCGTCTGCCGGGTGAAGCAGCCGCGTAAGCGAGTTGTGGACGGTTGACGAGTGAGAATGCAGGCATGAGTAGCGATACAAACGTGAGAAACGTTTGCGCCGATTGACTAAGGGTTCCTGGGTCAAGCTGATCTGCCCAGGGTAAGTCGGGACCTAAGGCGAGGCCGACAGGCGTAGTCGATGGATAACCGGTTGATATTCCGGTACCCGCTGTGAAGCGTCAAACATCGAGCATCGTGATGCTAAGGCCGTGAAGCCGCCCTGATCTCTTCGGAGTTGAGGGGAGTGGTGGAGCCGCCGGACCAAGCGGTTAGTAGGTGAGTGATGGGGTGACGCAGGAAGGTAGTCCATCCCGGGCGGTGGTTGTCCCGGGGTAAGGGTGTAGGCCGTGCGATAGGTAAATCCGTCGCGCACAAGGCTGAGACCTGATGCCGAGCCGATTGTGGTGAAGTGGATGATCCTATGCTGTCGAGAAAAGCCTCTAGCGAGTTTCATGGCGGCCCGTACCCTAAACCGACTCAGGTGGTCAGGTAGAGAATACCGAGGCGTTCGGGTGAACTATGGTTAAGGAACTCGGCAAAATGCCCCCGTAACTTCGGGAGAAGGGGGGCCATGTCTGGTGAGAGGACTTGCTCCTCGAGCTGGGTGTGGCCGCAGAGACCAGCGAGAAGCGACTGTTTACTAAAAACACAGGTCCGTGCGAAGCCGTAAGGCGATGTATACGGACTGACGCCTGCCCGGTGCTGGAACGTTAAGGGGACCGGTTAGCTCCATTTCGGTGGGGCGAAGCTGAGAACTTAAGCGCCAGTAAACGGCGGTGGTAACTATAACCATCCTAAGGTAGCGAAATTCCTTGTCGGGTAAGTTCCGACCTGCACGAATGGCGTAACGACTTCTCGACTGTCTCAACCATAGGCCCGGTGAAATTGCACTACGAGTAAAGATGCTCGTTTCGCGCAGCAGGACGGAAAGACCCCGGGACCTTTACTACAGTTTGATATTGGTGTTCGGTTCGGCTTGTGTAGGATAGCTGGGAGACTTTGAAATCTGGACGCCAGTTCAGGTGGAGTCGTCGTTGAAATACCAGTCTGGTCGTGCTGGATGTCTAACCTGGGTCCGTGATCCGGATCAGGGACAGTGTCTGATGGGTAGTTTAACTGGGGCGGTTGCCTCCTAAAGAGTAACGGAGGCGCCCAAAGGTTCCCTCAGCCTGGTTGGTAATCAGGTGTTGAGTGTAAGTGCACAAGGGAGCTTGACTGTGAGACCGACGGGTCGAGCAGGGACGAAAGTCGGGACTAGTGATCCGGCGGTGGCTTGTGGAAGCGCCGTCGCTCAACGGATAAAAGGTACCCCGGGGATAACAGGCTGATCTTCCCCAAGAGTCCATATCGACGGGATGGTTTGGCACCTCGATGTCGGCTCGTCGCATCCTGGGGCTGGAGTCGGTCCCAAGGGTTGGGCTGTTCGCCCATTAAAGCGGTACGCGAGCTGGGTTTAGAACGTCGTGAGACAGTTCGGTCCCTATCCGCTGTGCGCGTAGGAGTCTTGAGAAGGGCTGTCCCTAGTACGAGAGGACCGGGACGGACGAACCTCTGGTGTGCCAGTTGTCCTGCCAAGGGCATGGCTGGTTGGCTACGTTCGGGAGGGATAACCGCTGAAAGCATCTAAGCGGGAAGCCTGCTTCGAGATGAGGGCTCCCACCTCCATGAGAGGGTAAGGCTCCCAGTAGACGACTGGGTTGATAGGCCGGATATGGAAGCACGGTAACGTGTGGAGTTGACCGGTACTAATAGGCCGAGGGCTTGTCCTCAGTTGCTCGCGTCCACTGTGTTGGTTCTGAAACCACGAACAACGCTGCCGCCATGTTG
>NZ_JBFBJT010000297.1:0-2785 GCF_040686175.1 Streptomyces sp. NPDC086077
TGCTCCTGCTGGGGGTCCAGCGCCTGATCACACCCTGGACGAGGGCCCGTACATGTCGAAAATCCGGCCGACCGCGGCCAGCCACACCGTGTGGAGGACATCCTCCGGCAACAGGCCGTCCAGCAGTCGACGGGCGTCCTCCCCCAACTCCACGGCTTCCTCGCCGTCGGACTCCTCCGCCGACCGAGCGGCGACCGCGAGCGCGGCCGGGAGGTCGACGGCGGTGCCGGCGGCGGGGCTGTCAGGGGAGCACAACCGCTCTGTCAGACCGGTGAGCCCGAAGTCACCGGAGTAACCCAGTTCGACGTACGTCGGACGGTTCTGTGGCATGGATCATGTCCTACACGGATCGTGGCTTGAACGGCTCATCTACTACTGCGGGTAAGCGGTCTTGACGACGAAGCCGTACCGGCCGTTGCCGTTGTGACCCTTGACCTTCATCAGGATCACCACGACGTCGTTGCCGGCGTTGTCGATCGTCCTCCCGTCCGGGTGGTACCGCTTGCCCAGCGAGGGATAGGCATCCCATTTTCCGGTGATGGCCGGGTACTGCTCACCGTCTCTGGCCTTCGCCGCCCAGTTCTGGAACCTCTTCCACTTGTCGTGGTCGAAGACCTTCTGGCCGCTCGCGGTGCGCTTGCTGAAGTAGTCGCCCACCACCCGGTCCACGGCCTGCTGAGCGATGTCCTGGCTCGTCCAGACGGTGTTGGGCTTGCCCTTCCTCGCGGCGAGCCGGAAGGCCTCGGCCGCGTCCGGCCTCACATGCTCCTTCAGCGTGTGGATCTCGTCGCTGTACTTCGACAGAGCCGAGAGATCCTCGTCCCCCAGGTTCAGGCAGTTGTGGACCATGACGTCCGCCGCCCCGGCCCCTTCGGTGCGCACGTAGAACGTGTGCAGGCCGTCGACGGTGAGGTCGTAGACCTGACGCGGGGCGAGACCCGACCGGTCGCGTACGCCGGTCACGGCGCGGAACGTCCCGTCCGGGCTGAGCAGCCGGTCGCCGGGGCGCAGTTCGGAGGCGAGGACCCAGCCGCGCCCGCTGGTACGGATCTTGTGTCCGGCCGTGGTGTCCAGGCTGCTGCCGCCGGCCAGGCCGATGGTCACCAGCCGCTCGGTGTCGTGCCGGAACGTGTCGGTGACGGACTCGGCCCGCAGCCGTCCGGTCAGGGGGTCGGCTGCCACGACCAGGTCGCCTTCCCGCACGGCACGGATCGCCTTGCGGGTACCGTCGGCCATCAGCACCGGGGTGTCACCGGGGAAGCTGTTGACCCTGCACGTCGTGATCACGTCCTCGTAGGCGTTGACGCCCGCCTCGATCCTGGCCAGCGTCCCCGGGTCGACGTCCAGGGCCTTCAGAGCCTTGTACGCGTCGGCGATGCCGATGCCGGTCTTCAACGCGGCGTCCAGGGCGTTGATCGCCTCGGCGATCTTGGTGAAGGCCTTGCCCGGGATGAAGTTGCTCGCCGCCCAGGCGCAGCCGCTGACGCTGCCGTGCCAGCAGTCCAGGAAGTCCTGGACCAGGACAGCCTTCAGGATCTGGTAGACGACGGTCTGCTTGATCAGATCGAGCTTGCTGAAGTAGTGGGTGACGTCCTTCTTCAGCCCTTTGAAGGGTTCACTCTTGACCAGCATCGTGTCCTCCGGCGGGCAGCCGGTGGCCGTGGCCGACGCCTCCGGGTCGGTGCACAGGAAGAAGTCGACCGTGGCGTTGAACGTGACCGTGAACGTGACGGTGCAGCCCTCGAAGCCGATTTCGATGACGCAGTCGTTCTTCTGCTCGGCCTCGGTGACCTCGACGCTGTCCTCGTCGACGACGTACCACGTGCCGCCGACGCCGGTTCCGGCGCCGCTCGTGACCTGCTGGTTGGCCTGCTTGCGCTCCGCGGACTCGGCGGCCTCCTGGGCCTCCTTCGCGTACTTCTCCGCGTCCTCGGCCGCCTGTTCGGCCTCCGTCGCCGCCGCGTCGGCGCGGTCGGCGGCCGCTCGGGCGTCCTTGGCCGCCTGCTCCGCCTCGGCCGCGGCCGCGCGGGCCGCGGAGGCGTCGAGGGCGGCCTGGTCGGCCGAGTCGCGGGCGTCCTGGGCGTAGCCCTCGGCGCGTCCCGCCGCACGGTCGGCCGCCGCCGCGTCCTCGGTGGCCTGGCGGTCGTACTCGATCGTGCGGGCCAGCGAGGCCGACGCCTGGGACGCCGCCTCGGCGGCGTCGGCGGCGTAGCCGAGGGCCTCCTTGGCGTAGCCGCGCGCGGTCGCCGCGTGGGCGGCGGCGTTCGCGGCGTGGACGTACGCCTGCTTCGCGTCGCCCTGCGCCTGCTCGGCGAGGTTCTTCGCGGCCGCGGCCTCCGCCTGCGCGTTCTGGGCGTGCGCGTCGGCGACGGCCTTCTGCTGGTCGGCGATCGACTTCGACGCCTGTCCGGACAGGACGACCAGGGAGGCCGCCGAGTCGGTGTCGACGTACGGCGAGCCGATCTGGATCGCGTCGTTGGCCGGCTGGGCGACCTGCGCCGCGGCGGCGTGCGCGTCGGCCGCCGCCTGGGCGGTGACGTACGCGAAGCCCGCGGCCTTCGCCGAGGCGGCGACGGCCTTGGCCGCCTCCTTGCTCGCCGCGTCCGCGTTGCTCTTGGCGGCCTTGGCCTGCTTCTCCGCCTCGTCGGCCATGGCGACCGCCGCGTTCGCCTCCGACGCGGCGTGCTTGGCGGCGGCGATGGCGTCCGCCACCGCGGCCGTCGCGGTCTTCACCGCGGCGTCGGCCTTCAGCTTCGCCGCCTGGGCGGCGTCGGCGTGCGCGCGG
>NZ_JBFBJT010000298.1:0-2713 GCF_040686175.1 Streptomyces sp. NPDC086077
AGTGCCGGAGGATAAGCTCGGCGGGAGCCTCCCGCCGACGCCCGCGCCGTCGGTCCCGGGCCTCACTCCGCCGGCGCCCGACCTCCCGTCAGCGCCGCGAGGCTGTTGCGTACGCAGTCCATGTGCGCCTGCACGTCGTCCCAGCGCTCCCCGTGCTCCCGCAGCACCCGTTCCGTCTCGCGGGCGACACGGTCCGCTTGCTTGCGTGCCTCGGCAAGCACCTCGGCGGCCAGCGCCTGCGCCTTCTCCTCCTCGCGCCCGAGGGCCTGCTCGGCGTCGGCGAAGTCCCGCTCCGCCTCGGCCAGCGCGGCCTCCGCGCGCGCCGCCCGGTCGGCGTGCCGAGCGTCCACCGCGGCGTCGCCCTCCACGGCCAGGCTCTCCACCGCGGCCCAGCGCTCGGCGTGCTCCTTCTCCTGTTCGGCCAGCATCGCGGCGGTGCGGTGCCTGACCTCGCGCAACGCGGCGAGCGCCTCCGTGCGGCCCTCCTTCACCTCACGCCGGGCGTCGATACGGATCTCGTCCGCCTCCGCGCGCGCCGCGAGCAGCCGCTGCCGGGCCCGGTCCTCGGCGTCCGCCACGAGCGCGTCGGCCTCGTCCTGTGCCGTGCGGCGCACTCCGGCGGCGTACGCCTCGGCCTCCGCGACCTGCTCGTGCGCCTCGCGCCGCGCGCGCTCCCGTACCGCCGTGGCCTCGTCGCGCGCCATCTGGAAGAGCCGGCGCGCGCCCTCCCCGAGCGACTCGTACGTCTGCGGAGGAAGCTCGGCCAGGGTCTCGCGCAGTTCCTCGACCTCCTCCTCCATCTCCCGGGCCAGGACGGTGAGGCGGGCGGCCCGCTCCCAGGCGGCGTCACGATCCTCCGACAAGGCCTCGGCGTAGGCATCGACCTCTTCGGGGCGGTAACCGCGCCCCCGTACTGTCACGAAGCCATGCGACGACACGGATGCGCTGCTCATTCCGGAACCCCTCGAGCGATGTCGATTTAGCGCATATCTTGATGTATCGGACAGAAATGGTCATAATCCGACACTCCGCGCCGAGCGCTCTGGTGCACGTTCCGGAAGAACAGAGGGGCCGGGCCCGGTCTCACGACCAGGCCCGGCCCTCCCGCAAAGGGATGTCAGCGCACCGCGGATGTCACAGCAGCCCGTCCCACATCTGCTCCAGCAGCACCGACCACCAGCTCTCCGGCGAACCCAGCGCCGCCGGGTCGAGCGCCGCCAACTGGGCCTGGAAGTCGACGGTCCAGCGGCCCGCCTGCTCCTGGTTCAGGCCGAACCGCAGCCGCCACATCCGGCCGAGCAGGCCCAGGCAACGCACGAACTCCGGCAGCCCGGTGTTCACGAACTGCGGCGGCACCGGCGCACCGCCCGGCCCGGCCTCCACCGGTACGGCCACGATATGCGCCGTGCCGTACTGGACGCAGATCGCCTTGCCGAAGTCGCTGCCCATGACGAGGTACGAGCCCGCGTCCGCCGCCGGCTGCACGCCGCGCTCCTGCGCCAGCTCGGCCAGCGTCGGCACCGGCCGGCCCGGCTGGGCCTGTGCCCAGAAGAACGGCCCCATGTCCAGCGGCAGTCCGGCCACCACCAGCGTGTGCGCCACGACCGGCGGCACTCCCTGCCGGGACACCGCGGCCTGCTCGAACCGGAACACGCCCGGCCCGAACGCCCCCGCCAGCTCCTGCGCCACGCCCTCCGGCGGAAGCGGCGGCGCCGGCGGCACCGGCGTCAACGGCGCACGCACCGGCGCGGGGCGCGCGGGACCGTCCGCCACCTGATGCAACTCGCCCTGGTGCGCCAGCAGTTGCTGCATGCCCTGCTGGCGGCTCGCGTGATCCGTGCCGTACGGCGCGATGCTCGTGATCCGCGCCTGCGGCCACTGCTCGCGCATCATCCGCGCGCAGTACGCGCCCGGCAACTCGCACGACTCCAACTCCGTGTGCAGCTCCAGCACCTGGTCCGGCGGCACGTTCATGGCCCGCAGCTCATGGAAGATCTGCCACTCCGGGTGCGGCACACCCGGCGCCGAACGCCGGATCAGCTGCTGCTCCGAGCCGTCCTGCGCGCGGTAGCGCAGCACGGCCTGATAGCCCGGGCCGACGGTCGGCTGACCCTGCTGCGGGTAGCCGTACGCCGGACGCTGCCCGGGAACAGGCTGTCCCGGAATCGGCATCCCGGGAGCGGGGGGCGGCATCGCACCCTGAGCCGGAGGCATCGGGTGCTGGGCGCCGGGAGGCATGCCCGGCACGCCCGGGGCCTGCGGCGGCGGGGGTGCGCCGGGGCCACCGACGGCGGGACCGGCGAGCATGGTCTCCGCGTGGTGCACGGCGCCGTGCGCGCCCCCGGTCGAGCCCTGCGCGCCCGGGGCACCTGGGACGCCGGGCGCGCCAGGGGGCTGGTGAGCGCCCGGGATGCCAGGGGCTCCCGGAGTACCCGGAGTCCCAGGTGCGCCCGGAGGCTGCGGTGCGCCCTGGCCCGGTCCCGTGCGACCGGGGTCGGCCAGCATCGTGGCCGCGTGGTGCACACCACCGGGCGGCGTACCGCCCGGAGCTCCCGGCGCGCCCGGAGTCCCCGGCGGGGTCGGAGGACCGGGCGGAGTCGGGGCACCCGGGGCGGCCGCGGGACCCTCAGGTCCGTCCGGCCCGAGGGAGGACACGAGCTGCGTGGGCACGTAGGCGCCCTGCGCACCGGGCGTACCCGGCGCGCCGGGCGGT
>NZ_JBFBJT010000299.1:0-2532 GCF_040686175.1 Streptomyces sp. NPDC086077
CGAAGAGCTGGTCGTCGAGCGTGATCCCGGCCTCGTTGGCCGCAATCTTGGTCAGCGTGTTCTTCACCACGGCGTACTGGGCGTTCTCACCGAGCGAACGACGCAGCGTCTTGAGCTGCGCCACGGTGAGACCGCGGTACTCGGTCAGCACGGCGGCGTTGGAGCTGCGGAACTTGTCCGTCAGCTCGGCAACCGCGGCAGCCTTGTCGGGCCTCGCCATAGAGCCTCGGCCTCCTTCCGGGTGATTCGGACCGCGCGGACCCGAAGGAGGACTGGGAAAAACGAAACGCCCCGGCGCAGGCGCACGGGGCGGACTCGACCGGCTGTACATACGTTTGCGTACGCACTCCGGGAGCACTTCCACTGTCACCTGCGCGGGTCGTCCGCTGTTCAGCGGATCCTTCGGCCACCGCGCCCTCATGCGAGCGCACGGCAACGACCAGCGGTCTTTGGCTTCTGTGGAAGAGTACGGGACCGGATCGCCGTCAAGCAAATCCGGTCCCGGGGCAGCTAGACGTCGGACCCGGTCTCCGGGTTCTCCAGCCCGCTCAGATCCATCTCCGGGCCGTCCTCGCCGAAGGCGCCCTCACCGGCTCCGGCCTCGCCCAGCTCCCCGAGCATCGCGAACAGGTCGAAGGTCTCGGAGGCCGGCGGAACCTCCACCTCGGCCTTGGCGCCGTAGTCCGAGAACCTCATGCTTATGTTGACGTCCCCCGCGGGGGACCGCATCGTGACGTCCATCCGGACCGGCAGGTCGTCCTGGTCGACCCAGACCTCGGTGTCGTAGCCCTTCATGCCGGACTTCTCGACGTTCTCCAGGAGCTTCTTGCGATCCCCGGGCTCCAGGACGTCCAGGCTCTTGTTGCTCTCCATCA
The DNA here is from genome assembly GCF_040686175.1 of Streptomyces sp. NPDC086077. NCBI lineage: Bacteria > Bacillati > Actinomycetota > Actinomycetes > Kitasatosporales > Streptomycetaceae > Streptomyces > Streptomyces sp. NPDC086077. The sequence continues at coordinate 876 of NZ_JBFBJT010000299.1, forward strand.
TCTCCTTGACGGTGAGCGTGCCCTTGTAGTGCTCGGCCTCGACGCCGTCGACCTTCTCGCTGCCGACGTGCTTGAGGTTGGGCGACTCCAGGAGCAGGGCGAGCTGCTCGGCCGGGCTCTGGTTCATGTTGTCCAGTCCGGAGGTCATCTGCCGGGTGAGGGCCGGGTCTCCGGCGGCCTCCGCGGCGGCCTTGAGGTCGAGCTTCATCCAGCTCTTGCCGTCCATGTCCTTGGCTGCCGCGGCCCCCATGTCCATGTACATGACCTCGTCACGCCAGACCATGCGGACCTCTTCGGGCGCCTCCGGCCCGGCGGTGAGCATGGAGTCCTTCATGGTCACGTCCATGACGGTCGGGTCCCAGCCCATCACGCCGGACATGGTCATCTCGCCGCCGCCGTCCATCGCGGCCGGCATCGACATGGTCATCTCGATCTTGGCGGACTTGGCCTCGGCGGTCTTCTCGTAGGCCACCGTCAGGACCTGCTGGACGCTCCGCGAGCCGGACGCCCCGTCCCCTTTGCCGGCTCCGCAGCCGACGGCTCCGCCGGCCAGCGTCAGGGCCGCGATCGCGGCGATTCCCGTCCCCGTCCGTGTGCGCACGGAAAGCTTCATCGATTCCCCCCACGGGAAGTCTGTGAACACTCTATAGATCACATGTATGACCTGTGGATCACATGTGTGAGCTGTGAGCCTATCCCAGGGGTCCGACAGGCCCTTGGGATTTACCGGTGCCCTGCCGGCGCGGTGACAGTCCTTGGCTGGCGGGGCCGGGCACGCGAACGGGCCCCGCACCTGCGAGAGGTGCGGGGCCCGTGACCGACTTCAGCGAGCCATGAGGGCTCAGACCGCGGCCGGGTCCTCCTCGACGAGGAGGTTGCGGGTGCGGTTCGGGTCGAGCGGAATGCCGGGGCCCATCGTGGTGGTGATGGCGGCCTTCTTGATGTAGCGACCCTTGGCGGCGGACGGCTTCAGACGAAGGATCTCCTCCAGCGCGGCGCCGTAGTTCTCCACCAGCTTGTCGTCGTCGAAGGACGCCTTGCCGATGATGAAGTGCAGGTTCGAGTGCTTGTCGACGCGGAACTCGATCTTGCCACCCTTGATGTCGTTGACGGCCTTGGTGACGTCGGGGGTCACGGTGCCGGTCTTCGGGTTCGGCATCAGACCACGGGGGCCGAGCACGCGGCCGAGGCGGCCGACCTTACCCATGAGGTCGGGGGTGGCGACGACGGCGTCGAAGTCCAGACGGCCCTTCGACACCTCGTCGATCAGCTCGTCGGCGCCGACGATGTCGGCGCCCGCGGCACGCGCGGCCTCGGCACGGTCGCCGGTCGCGAAGACCAGGACCCGGGCGGTCTTACCGGTGCCGTGCGGAAGGTTCACGGTGCCACGGACCATCTGGTCGGCCTTGCGCGGGTCGACACCCAGACGGAAGGCGACCTCGACGGTGCCGTCGAACTTGGTCGTGGAGGTCTCCTTGGCGAGACGGACGGCCTCGAGCGGGGCGTAGAGCTTGTCCCGGTCGATCTTGGCGTCCGCAGCGCGGAGAGACTTGCTGCGCTTGCTCACTACTGCTCCTGGGTTTCTTAGGAGTTGTGGTCCAGGCCGAGCAGGCCCTGCCACTACTGCTCTGGGAGGTTGGGGCTCAGCCCTCGACCG
>NZ_JBFBJT010000300.1:0-2497 GCF_040686175.1 Streptomyces sp. NPDC086077
TGTCCGAGGGGGGACTTGAACCCCCACGCCCGATAAAGGGCACTAGCACCTCAAGCTAGCGCGTCTGCCATTCCGCCACCCGGACGAGGTGTCTGCCGCCTTGCCAGAGGTGTTCCCGGCGGCGACAGAGACAACAATACCAAGGTTTCGGAGTGCCCTTCACCTGCGTTTCCACCGGGGGGACGGGGCGCGGGCCGGGCGGTCCACCCTGTCCGGCCCGTCACACCTCGTGTTCGGAACGTCACCTCACGGGGTGAGCGAGTGCCTACGGCATCAGGTGGTACTCCGGGAAGTTCCCCGGCAGCCGCTCCCCCGCCGGCCCCTGCGTCACCGCCCGCACCAGCAGCTCGCCGCCGACGAACGCGCCCCGCCAGGACGCGCCGAAGCCGCCGAACAGTTCCTCCCGGTCACCCCGGGAGCGTGGCTTGCCGTGGCCGGTCTTGAAGGCGCGGATCTGCGGGGCCAGTCGTTCGTACGTCGTCCGGTCGTCCGTGGACAGCGTGGCGACCAACGCGCCGTTGGACGCGTTCATGGCGGCCAGCAGCTCGGCCTCCGTGTCGACCAGGACGATGGTGTCGACCGGGCCGAAGGGTTCCGCGTGGTGCAGCGGGGAGGACGGCGGCGGGTTGAGCAGCGTGACCGGCTGCACGTAGGCGGAGGTGTCCTGGCCGGGCAGGAACCGGGCGTCGTCCAGCCTGCCGCGGTGCAGCGGGACGGCGCCGCGGTCGACGGCCTCGGCCACCTGGTCGTTCAGGTCCTTGGCCTTGGCGGCGTTGATCAACGGCCCGAAGTCCAGCGCCGGGCAGGGGTCGTCGCGCTTCTCGACGGCGAGCGGGTGCCCGACCTTCAGGGTACGGACCGCCGGGAGGTACGCAGCCAGGAACTCGTCGAACAGCGCGCGCTGGACGACGAAGCGCGGGTAGGCCGTGCAGCGCTGTTTGCCGTAGTCGAAGAGCTTGGGCACGACCGCCGTGAGCGTGTCCCAGTCCGAGTAGTTCCAGATGCCCCAGGTGTTGAGTCCCTCCTGTTCGAGGATGTGCCGCTTGCCGAGGTCGGCGACGTCCGTGGCCACCGCGGCGCCGGTGTCGCGGCCGCCGACGAAGGAGACGCAGCCGATCTCGGGCGCCCGTACCAGCGCCTCCGACAGCTCGCTTCCGCTGCCGCTGACGAGGGTGACCGGCAGCCCCTCGCGGGCGGCGAGCGCACAGGCCAGCGTCAGACAGGCGACTCCGCCGTCGGTCGGTGTCTTGGCGATGACCGCGTTGCCCGCCAGCGCCTGCACCAGCATCGCGTGGACGAGCACGCTCATCGGGTAGTTCCAGCTCGCGACGTTGGAGACCGGGCCGTCCAGCGGGGTCCGGCCTGCGAGCATCGGCTCGATGCCGTCGACGTACCAGCGCACGCCGTCGATGGCCCGGTCGACGTCCGCCTGCGCGAGCCGCCACGGCTTGCCGATCTCCCAGACGAGCAGCAGCGCGAGCAGTTCGCGGTGTTCGGCGAGCGCGTCGAGGGTCGCGGCGACGCGGGCGCGGCGTTCGTCGAGCGGGATGTGCCGCCATGCGCGGTGCTGGTCGAGCGAGGCGCGGACGGCCTGGTGGGCGGCGGCCCGGTCCAGGCGCGGCGGGGCCGCGATGGGGGTGCCGTCCACGGGGGTGGTGGCGGGCAGGACGTGGCCGTCCGCCTGCCAGGTGGCGTTCCAGAGGTTGAGGACGCGGTCGTCCTGGAACGCCTCGGGCGCGACGGCCAGACAGCGCCGCCAGGCGTCTGCCCAGGCGGTGCCGGCCTTGAGGGTGAGGGTCTGGGAGCCGGTGCTCGGAATGAGGGTGGGTGCCATCGTTTTGCTCCGCTCTCGGTGCACGGTCGGGCGGGAGTTGCGTGGCTGCGCCGCACACGGCTCGCACTGCCGTGCGCGGCGCCGTACTTCGAGGGTGTCTCACCCAGAAGCTACTGACGAGTCAGGAAACATCACAGTCACCGTGCGGCGACCGTGAGTGACATCACCCGGTGGTCCCGAGCGCGGCCAGCACCAGGCGGGCCGTCTCGGTCGGTGTGCTCCCCACCCGCACTCCGACCGCCTCCAGCGCCTCCTTCTTCGCCTGCGCCGTGCCGGACGAGCCCGAGACGATGGCGCCGGCGTGCCCCATGGTCTTGCCCTCGGGGGCGGTGAACCCCGCGATGTAGCCGACGACGGGCTTGGTGACGTGTTCGCGGATGTACGCGGCCGCACGTTCCTCCGCGTCGCCGCCGATCTCGCCGATCAGCACGATCAGTTCTGTGTCGGGGTCGTCCTGGAAGGCCGCCAGGCAGTCGATGTGCGTGGTGCCGACGACGGGGTCACCGCCGATGCCTACGCAGGTCGAGAAGCCGATGTCGCGCAGCTCGTACATGAGTTGGTAGGTCAGCGTGCCGGACTTCGACACCAGGCCGATCGGGCCGGGCTTGGTGATGTCGGCCGGGATGATGCCGGCGTTGGACTGGCCGGGGGTGATCAGGCCGG
>NZ_JBFBJT010000301.1:0-2497 GCF_040686175.1 Streptomyces sp. NPDC086077
CTGCGGTCCTACGAGGACGAGGAGGTGCTGGCCGAACTGTCCCGGCGCTGTGAGCAGCGCGAGATCGCCGCGGGCGAGGTGATCGCCGACTTCGGCAACCAGACCGACGAGGTGTACCTGCTGGCGCACGGCAGGGTCGAGAAGATCGGCACCGGCCCGTACGGCGACGACGAGAGCCTCGGTGTGCTCGCCGACGGCGCGTACCTGGGCGAGCAGGCGCTGCTCGACCCGGACGCCATCTGGGAGTTCACGGCCCGCGCCATCACCCCCTGTACGGTCCTCGTGCTCTCCCGGCAGGACGTCGAGCAGCTCGCCGAGCGCTCGGACTCGCTGCGGGAGCACCTGGAGGAACGGCGCGCCGTTCCCCAGCAGCGCACCAACAAGTACGGCGAGAAGGAGATCGACCTCGCGGCAGGTCACGCGGGCGAGCCGGACATCCCGCACACCTTCGTGGACTACGAGGCGCGGCCCCGCGAGTACGAACTGAGCATCGCCCAGACGGTGCTGCGCATCCACTCCCGCGTGGCCGACCTGTACAACCAGCCGATGAACCAGACCGAGCAGCAACTCCGGCTGACCGTCGAGGCGCTGAAGGAGCGCCAGGAACACGAGCTGATCAACAACCGAGAGTTCGGGCTGCTCACCAACTGCGAGTACGACCAGCGGATCCAGCCGCACGACGGTGTGCCCGGCCCGGACGACATGGACGAGCTGCTCAGCCGCCGGCGCGGGACCAAGATGTTCCTCGCCCACCCGCGCGCGATCGCCGCGTTCGGCCGTGAGCTCAACAAGCGGGGCCTGGTGCCGGAGACGATCGACGTCGGCGGCAACCGCATCCCGACCTGGCGCGGTGTCCCGATCTACCCGTGCGGCAAGATCCCGGTCACCGAGGCGCGGACCACCTCGATCATCGCGATGCGTCTGGGCGAGGCGGACCAGGGTGTGATCGGCCTGCGCCAGTCCGGCCTCCCGGACGAGCTGGAGCCGAGCCTGTCGGTGCGGTTCATGGGCATCAACGAACAGGCCATCATCAAGTACCTCGTGACGGCCTACTACTCGGCGGCGGTCCTGGTGCCGGACGCGCTCGGCGTGCTGGAGAACGTCGAGATCGGCCGCTGGCGGTGACCTACCCGGTCTCAGTGTCGTGTCCCCGCCCGGCAGGGCGGGTACACCTCGGGGTACGCGCCCGGCCGGAGCGGAAGCGCCGCTGTCCGCCGACTCTCCGAGGGGGGACCTCGCTCTCATGACCGAGTCCGTCACCGAGTCGAAGAACGACTCCCCGGCGCCGGCCGTGCGGCGCCCGGCCGGGGTGCCCGAAAGCCGCAGTCCCCTCGCGCCCCGGTCGGACGGCGGGCCGGAGCCGCTCGACGGTCCCGAGGCGGCGGTGATCCTGGAGTGCGCGCGGGCGTCGGTGGACCCCGAGTTGCACGCTGCGATCGACTCGCTGCCCGCCGCGATGCGCCGGGTCGCGCGCTACCACTTCGGCTATGAGCACGTGGACGGCACCCCCGCGTCCGGCAACGCGGGCAAGGCGATCCGGCCCGCGCTCGTCCTCACCGCGGCGTCCGCGCTCGGCGGTTCCCAGGCGCGGGCGAGTGCGGTACGGGCGGCCGCGGCGGTGGAGCTGGCGCACAACTTCACGCTGCTGCACGACGACGTGATGGACCGGGACACCACGCGTCGGCACCGACCCACCGCGTGGACGGTGTTCGGAGTCAACGACGCGCTCCTCGCCGGGGACGCCCTCCAGGCGCTCGCCCTGCGACTGCTCGCGGAGGACCCCCACCCGGCGTCCTCCGCTGCCGCCGCACGGCTCGCGTCCTGTGTCGTCGAGCTGTGCGAGGGCCAGCAGGTCGACACGGCGATGGAGCGCCGCGGGCCCTCTGAGGTCACCCTTGACGAGGTGCTCGCCATGGCGGAGGCCAAGACCGGGGCGCTGCTGGGGTGCGCGTGCGCGGTCGGCGGGCTCTACGCCGGGGCGTCCCCGGCCGATGTGGAGGCGCTGGACGCGTTCGGCCGGCAGGCCGGGCTCGCCTTCCAGCTCATCGACGACGTCATCGGCATATGGGGCGACCCGAGCCGCACCGGCAAGCCGGCCGGGGCGGATCTGGCGGCCCGCAAGAAGTCCCTGCCGGTGGTCGCCGCGCTGGCCTCGGGTACACCGGCCGCCGTCGAGCTCGCCGGGCTGTACGAAGTGCCGTACGAGGGCGGTGACCTGGAGCCCACGGTGCAGGCCGTGGAGCGGGCGGGCGGACGGGACTGGGCCCAGGTCCAGGCGTCCGAGCGGATGGCGCGGGCGATGCAGGAGCTGTCCCGCGCGATTCCCGACCCGGAGGAGGCAGGCGGGCTGCTCGCCCTCGCCGAGTTCGTGACGCGGCGCAGCACCTGAGCGCCGGTCGCGGCGAGAACCGCGACGCCCAGGGTCGTACCGCGCGCCCGGATCGGCACGGACATCATGGCGTGGACGCCGTACTGCCGGATCCACTCCCTGCGGGCG
>NZ_JBFBJT010000302.1:0-2338 GCF_040686175.1 Streptomyces sp. NPDC086077
CCGCACCCATCCCGGCATACGGGAGAATCGACCCACTTGGACAGAACCACGGGGAGGAACCGTGTCCGGATTCGTCGAAAAGCCCGAGCCGACCGAGGTTCCGGGCCTGGTGCATCTGCACACCGGCAAGGTGCGCGAGCTGTACCGGAACGAGGCGGGCGACCTCGTGATGGTCGCCAGCGACCGCATCTCGGCCTACGACTGGGTGCTGCCGACCGAGATCCCCGACAAGGGCCGCGTCCTCACCCAGCTGTCGCTGTGGTGGTTCGACCAGCTCGCCGACCTGCTCCCCAGCCACGTCCTGAGCACCGAACTTCCAGCGGGCGCCCCCGCCGACTGGGCGGGCCGCACCCTGGTCTGCAAGTCGCTGCGGATGGTCCCGGTGGAGTGCGTGGCCCGCGGCTATCTCACCGGCTCCGGCCTCGCCGAGTACCGGGAGACCCGTACGGTCTGTGGCCTCGCCCTCCCCGAAGGCCTCGTCGACGGCTCCGAACTCCCCGCCCCGATCTTCACCCCGGCCACCAAGGCCGAGGTCGGCGAGCACGACGAGAACGTCTCCTACGAAGAGGTCGCCCGTCAGGTCGGCGCCGAGACCGCCGCCCAGCTCCGCCAGGCCACCCTCGCCGTCTATTCGCGCGCCCGCGACATCGCCCGCGACCGGGGGATCGTCCTCGCGGACACGAAGTTCGAGTTCGGCTTCGAGGGTGACGAGCTCGTCCTCGCCGACGAGGTCCTCACCCCCGACTCCTCCCGCTTCTGGCCGGCCGACCAGTGGGAGCCGGGCCGCACGCAGCCGTCGTACGACAAGCAGTACGTCCGTGACTGGCTGACCTCGCCCGAGTCCGGCTGGGACCGCGGGAGCGAGCAGGCCCCGCCGCCACTGCCGCAGCACGTCGTCGAGGCGACCCGCGCCAAGTACCTGGAGGCGTACGAGCGTCTGACGGGCCTCAGCTGGTCGTAGCGGAACGAAAGAGCCCCCCGGCCGAAGACCGGGGGGCTCTTTTCTCGGAGCGGACGACGAGGTTCGAACTCGCGACCTCAACCTTGGCAAGGTTGCGCTCTACCAACTGAGCTACGTCCGCAGTGCGCCGTGGCGCGTCAGCAACTATACCCAACCTCGCTCGCGGGCGAGACGCACAGCCGCATGCCGGTTCTCCACACCGAGTTTGGACACGGCCGACGACAGATAGTTCCGCACGGTGCCCTGGGACAGCGCCGCCCGCTCGGCGATCTCCGCGACCGGCGCCCCGTCGGCGGCCAGCTCCAGTACCTCGGCCTCCCGCGCGGTGAGCGGCGAGTCCCCGGCCGAGATGGCGTCCGCGGCCAACTCGGGGTCGACGTAACGGTTCCCGGCGTGGACGGTACGGATGATCTCCGCGAGCCGCCGCGCGCTGACCGTCTTCGGCACGAACCCCCGCACGCCTGCCTCCAGCGCCCGCTTCAGATGGCCCGGCCGGCCGTGGCTGGTGACGATCAGCGTCCGGCAGCCGGGCAGTTCGGTCCGCAGCGATGTGGCGACCTTCACACCGTCGGCGCCCGGCATCTGGAGATCCAGCACGGCCACATCGGGTTCGTGCGCCCGTGCCATCGCCAGCGCCTCCGGGCCGCTCGCCGCCTCGGCGACCACCAGGAGGTCGTCCTCCAGAGACAGCAGGGCGGCCAGCGCACCCCGGATCAGATGCTCGTCGTCGGCGAGCAGCACGCGTACGGTCACGACGCCACCCGCACGGCTGGCGTCAACGGCACCTCTGCCACCAGCCGGAACAGCCCCCGCCCCGCGGGCCCGGCCTCCAACACCCCGTCGACCGCGGCCAGCCGCTCCCGCAGCCCGGCCAGGCCCGAGCCACCGCTCGTGGCCGCGACAGCCGTCACTCCGTCGTTCTCCACGGTCAGTACCACCCGCCCCTTGTGCATCCGCAGTCCCACCACACATCGTTCGGCATTCCCGTGCCGCAGCACATTGGTGGTCGCTTCCCGCACCACCCACCCCAGCGCCGACTGCACCTCCGCCGGCAGTTCCGCCGCCGTGTCCTCCCCGGACACCTCCCAGGCGATCCCGGCGGCCGTCAGCACGCCCTGCGCGCCGGCGAGTTCGACCCCGAGGTCGGCCTCCCGGTAGCCCCGCACGACCTCCCGCACCTCGCGCTGCGAGTCCTGCGCGATCCGCTGCACCTCGATCATCTGTTCCACGGCCTCGGGCCGCCCACGCCGCGCCAGCTGCACCGCCAGCTCGCTCTTCAGCGCGATCACGGCGAGGTTGCGTCCCACCACGTCGTGCATGTCCCGCCCGAACCGCAGCCGTTCCTCCGCGACGGCGAGCCGCGCCCGGGTCTCGCGG
>NZ_JBFBJT010000303.1:0-2240 GCF_040686175.1 Streptomyces sp. NPDC086077
GCGCACCCGACACCTTCTCCAGATCGTCCGCGAACGCGTCCGCCCGGTCCTTCACCGGCTTCGTCGTCGCGAACAACCGCTCCGCCTCCGGCGCCCGGTAATACGCCGACAGACCCTGGAACCGCGCATGCACATCCGACCCGGCATCACGGACATGACCCGCGTCCGTCTTCAACGCCGCGTAATCCGTCTCCAACTGCGCCAGATCACCAGTGAACTGTGGGATCTGCTCCGGCTTGATCACGCCTTGCCCACCCCCGGCAGATCCACTTTCGGCGCCTTCAACGTATTACGCTGCGCCTCCACCGCCATCTCCTGATCACCGTTCAGATAGGCCGTGGTGGCGTCGACCACGCCCTGCAACGACTTGCCCGCCCGGGCCGCCACGAACTGCAGATCCTTCGAGGCGCGCTCCGCGTACTGCGACAACGCCAGCGCCACCAGACCGCCCTGCGCCTTCTCGCCGCCCTCACCGCCACCCTCAGCGGCGATGGTGCCCGCACTCGAAGCCGCCGACGTCAGATTCTCACCGAACGACTTCCCGTACTTCTCGAAACCCGACGCGGTCTCCCCCGTCGTCTTCAGCACACCCGAAATACCCTGCGGCTTCAGATCCCACCCGGGCACCACAAACCCCCGTACCTGGAAACCAGCACTCAACCGATGTTGTCCACCGCGGACTTCGCCCGCTGCAACGTCGACTGCGCCGTCCCGTCGTTCTTCTCCAACGTCGTCTTCAGCAACTGAATGATGTTCCGCACCTCCTGCGAAGCACGGTTCCAGCGCTGCTCCTTGCCGTGGTACTCATCCGCCACACCATCAGCCGTGAAGTCCGCCATCGCCGCCTTGACCTGACGGTCACGCGCACCGATGACCTCCTCCAGCCGGCCGATCACCGTCTGAATGTTCCCCTGCGCGTCCGTCGACGCGCCCATGTCATACGAACGACGATCCGAACCAGCCGCCATCACACACCACTCCCCGTGAACAACAACGAAAGCGAAAGAAAGACGAAACGGAGCAACCCGGCCCCGGCCTAGCGGAAACGCGCCGCGTCGAAATTCGCGGCACCCATCTGCTGCCGCGCGTTGTCGCCCTGCTCCTGATCACCCGAGCTGAACGCCGACTCCATACCCGACTGACCACCCAGGATCGCCGACAGCGAACCGTTGAGCTCACTCGTGATCTCGTCCGCACGCGCCTTGAACTGATCGAACATCACTCGGCCCGTGCCGTTGAACTTCCCCTCCAACGGCTGCGCCGCCTGCACCAACTGCCGGATCAACGTCCCGAGATCATCACTCGAACCCCGCGAATCACGCATCAACGACGACAGCGTCTGCGCACCCATGTCGAACTTCATACCGAACCCGCTTCCCCCTAGGACCGCTGGGCGAACCGCTCCCGATGCGCCCCATGATTCTCAGCCATCTCTATCAACTCCCCGGTTGCCTCTGCAATCGGAGTGTCCATCGCTCACAGAAGCACCACACTTCGGACCGTCCTCGGCTACGGCCCGAGCGGCGACCGCGCACAGGCCGTAGCAGGGTGAGGGGAGAGCCAGCGGGCGGGGCGGCCCGCAGGCCCACCGCCTGGTCGGCGGAGGCTCAGGCCTTGCCCGCCCCCGGCATGTCCAGCTTCGGCGCCTTCAACGTACTGCGCTGCGCCTCCGCCGCCATCTCCTGATCACCGTTCAGATAGGCCGTCGTCGCATCCACCACGCCCTGCAACGACTTGCCCGCCCGGGCCGCCACGAACTGCAGATCCTTCGAGGCGCGCTCCGCGTACTGCGACAACGCCAGAGCGACCAGACCGCCCTGCGCCTTCTCGCCGCCCTCACCGCCACCCTCAGCGGCGATGGTGCCCGCACTCGAAGCCGCCGACGTCAGATTCTCACCGAACGACTTCCCGTACTTCTCGAAACCCGACGCGGTCTCCCCCGTCGTCTTCAGCACACTCGAAATACCCTGCGGCTTCAGATCCCACCCGGGCACCACGAACCCCCGTCCTCAGAGACCGGACACCCGACTCAGCCGATGTTGTCGACCGCGGACTTCGCCCGCTGCAACGTCGACTGGGCCGTCCCGTCGTTCTTCTCCAACGTCGTCTTCAGCAGCTGGATGATGTTCCGCACCTCCTGCGAGGCACGGTTCCAGCGCTGCTCCTTGCCGTGGTACTCATCCGCCACACCGTCAGCCGTGAAGTCCGCCATCGCCGCCTTGACCTGACGGTCACGCGCA
>NZ_JBFBJT010000304.1:0-2143 GCF_040686175.1 Streptomyces sp. NPDC086077
CTTTAACAACATTTCACCCCCCCCCCCTCGCTCTCTTTATCCGGCCCCCCCCCCCTTTCCCGACTTTAATCCGCGGGCCGGCCCCGGGGGCTCTGGGGGGGCCCCCCGCCCCCGACGGCGTGGACGAACCTAGAAAGGCACCGTCACTTGTTGATGCAGGTGTTGCCGAAGGCGGGGTTCAGCACGCCGATCACCGAGATCGTGTTGCCGCAGACGTTCACGGGGACGTGCACGGGAACCTGAACAACGTTGCCGGACAGAACGCCCGGGGAACCCACGGCGGCACCCTGGGCACCCGAGTCGGCGACGGCGAGGCCCGCGCCCGCGAGAACCAGGCCACCGGTGGCAGCCGCAGCGGCGACGACCTTCTTGATCATTATTCCTCCTTGTTGGCAATGCGATCCCAAGTAGCTGATCGCATCACCAGTAACGAGGAGGAACTAATAGGGCTACGACCTGATGAGCGCATTCACCCCTCACGGTCACGCGGCGCACACACGGTCGAATACTGAAGTGTCGTTTCAGTGGGCCAATTCAGGACGCGTCGATGAACCTGTCGAGCACCCGCACGCCGAACTTGAGCCCGTCCACCGGCACTCGCTCGTCGACGCCGTGGAACATCCCGGCGAAGTCCAGCTCCGGCGGCAGCTTCAGCGGCGCGAAGCCGAAGCAGCGGATGCCGAGGTCGTCGAAGGACTTGGCGTCGGTGCCGCCGGAGAGCATGTAGGGCACGGCCCGCGCGATCGGGTCCTCGGCGCTGAGCGCGCTCTGCATGGCGTCGACGAGGTTGCCGTCGAAGTCGGTCTCCAGCGCCTTGTCGGCGTGCACGTCCTCGCGCCGCACACGGGGGCCGAGGAGCCGGTCCAGGTCGGCGAGGAACTCCTCCTCGTGACCGGGCAGGAACCGCCCGTCGACGTGCGCCGTGGCCTGTCCCGGGATGACGTTGACCTTGTAGCCGGCGCCGAGCATGGTGGGCGCGGCCGAGTTGCGCAGGGTGGCGCCGATCATCTTTGCGATGCCGCCGAGCTTGGCGAGGGTCTCGTCCATGTTCTCGGGGTCGAGTTCGACGCCGAGGGCGTCGGAGAGCTCGTCGAGGAAGGACCGCACGGTCTTGGTGACCCGCACCGGCCACTTGTGCCGGCCGACCCGCCCCACCGCCTCGCACAGCTCGGTGATCGCGTTGTCGGTGTTGGTCATCGAGCCGTGCCCGGCCGTGCCGTCCACGGTGAGCCGCAGCCAGTGCATGCCCTTCTGGGCGGTCTCGACGAGGTACAGCCGCAGCTGCTCGTTGACGGTGAAGGAGAACCCGCCGACCTCGCCGATGCCCTCGCTCACGCCCTCGAACAGCTCGGGGTGCTTGTCGACCAGGTGACGCGCACCCCAGGTCCCGCCGGCCTCCTCGTCGGCGAGGAAGGCGAGAACGATGTCCCGCGGGGGCCTGCGACCGCTGCGCAGCCGGTCGCGGACGACCGCGAGGGTCATCGCGTCCATGTCCTTCATGTCGACGGCCCCGCGGCCCCACACGCAGCCGTCCGCGATCTCGCCGGAGAAGGGGTGGTGGGTCCAGTCCGCCGCGTTGGCCGGTACCACGTCGAGGTGGCCGTGGATGAGCAGCGCGGGCCGGGACGGGTCCTCGCCCTGGATCCGGGCCACGGTGGAGGCGCGGCCCTTGTGCGACTCGATGATCCGTGGTTCGAGGCCCACCTCGGCGAGCTTGCCGGCGACGTACTCGGCCGCCTTGCGCTCACCCGGCCCCGAGTGGTCGCCGTAGTTGCTGGTGTCGATCTGGATCAGTTCGCGGCAGAGGTCGACGACCTCGTCCTCGCCGGTGACGCCTTCGGCCGTGCCCGTGTCGCTCACGCCGCTTCCTTCCGCAGTCGCCGCTGGTGGTCCCCCTCATCCTCCCCCCGAGCCCGCTCCCTCCCCAAGACCGCTCCCGGCCCGTCACACGGCGTTCACGGCGGTCCTGGCCCGCGCGGGGGTGTGATCAGCCACCCTCGAAAGCCTGGTAATGTTTACGTCGTCGCCGCGGGGGCAACCCAGCGCGACAGACACCTCGTCCGGGTGGCGGAATGGCAGACGCGCTAGCTTGAGGTGCTAGTGCCCTTTATCGGGCGTGGGGGTTCAAGTCCCCCCTCGGACA
>NZ_JBFBJT010000305.1:0-2123 GCF_040686175.1 Streptomyces sp. NPDC086077
GGGCGCAGATCGATGTGGGGCTGAGCATCAGCGCGGAGGTGGCCCGTGGGCGCTTCGGCCATGCACGCCATGCCGCCGCTCCTGCCGCGAGAGTCGGGTAAATGCCGTGGAATCACCCTTCGGCCCCGGCACCGGATCCAATCTGGAGCGCCTGGAGGCCCTTATCGCCCAGGTGATGCGCGAGACCGGCGCGTCGATCGCCCTGCTCTACCTGCTGCCGCCTGAAGAACGGATACTGCGGCTCGCCCTGATGTGCGGCGTCTCCCATGAGATCGCCGCACCCTGGGCCCGCGTCGGCGTGGACGCTGCGTCCCCGGTCCCGGACGCCATGCGCCAAGGGCAGCTGGAGTGGTTGAGCAGCCAGGAGGAGGTGGCACGCCGCTACCCACAGCTGGGGCTCGTGCTGCCCTACGACTTCATGCTCGCCGCAGCCCCCCTAGTCGGCGGCGCCCGGTCGCGGGGCGGCATCGCGCTGCTGTGGCCCGCTTGGCACCCGCCGCAGCTCAGCCCGAGCCAGCTCGAAGCAGTCACCGCCTACTGCCGGAACACGGGAGACCTTCTTGAGCAAGCTGCTGCCGAAGGCCGTCCGCTACTGCCCCCTGCAGAACCCTGGCAGCTTGCCGCACCGGTCACGGAAGGCAGCCCTGCCCAGGCCAGGGCCGCGCTTGACTTCACAGAACGCCTTCCCGTCGGCTGCTGCACCCTGGACCTGAACGGACGGATCACCTTCATCAACACTGCCGGGACCCAACTGGTGGGCGCCGATGCCGCCTATCTCGCGGGCAACCGCCCATGGGAAGTGCTGCCGTGGCTCCACGCCCCGGTCTGCGAAGAGCGCTACCGGGCAGCGGTGATCACCCGCCAGCCGACAACCTTCACTGCCGTATGCCCCCCTGACACGTCACTGCTGTTCCAGCTCTACCCTGGCGACAACGGCATCAGCATCCACATCACACCTGCCGCGCAACGGACCGACACCATCCAGGCCGCACCAGCCGATGAACCAGTCGGTGCCGTGGCGCTGTATCACCTCACGCACCTGGCGGTCGCTCTCGCCGAAGCCGTGGGAGTTCAGGACGTCGTCGACCTGGTCGCGGACCAGATTGTGCCCGCTTTCGGCCCTCAGGGGCTGGTCCTCATGACGGCCGAGGAGGGTCGGCTCCACGTCACCGGATACCGCGGCTACAGCGCCGACTTCGCCAGCCGCTTCGACGGCACGCCCGTTTCTACGCCTACCCCGGCCACGCACGCACTGGCCTGCGGTGAGCCGGCCTTCTTCCCTACGTTCGCCGATTTTCAGCGCGCCTACCCCGACGCACCGCAATACGAGGCACGGAGCGCCTGGGCCTTCCTGCCCCTTACCGCTTCCGGGAATCTCATCGGCTCGCTCGTTCTCTCCTACGACCGGCCGCGCCCGTTCCTCCCGGCAGAGCGTGCCCTGCTGGCCTCCCTCGCCGGTTTGATCGCTCAGGCCCTGGACCGCGCCCGCCTGTACGACGCCAAACACGCCCTCGCCTACACCCTCCAGAAGAGCCTTCTGCCCCACGCTCTACCCTCCATCGCCAACCTGGATGTCGCCGCCCGCTACCTGCCCGCCGGCCACGGCATGGACATCGGCGGCGACTTCTACGACCTCATCCACCCCAGCCCCACCACAGCCGTTGCTGTCATCGGCGACGTTCAGGGCCACAACTCCACCGCCGCCGCCCTCATGGGACAGGTCCGCACCGCCGTCCACTCCTACGCCACCACCGGCACCTCCCCCAGCGACCTCCTCACCTGCACCAACCGCCTCCTGACCGACCTCAACGCCGGACTGTTCACCAGCTGCCTGACAGTCCACCTCGACCTCACCCACTACCGCGCCCGCCTCGCCAGCGCCGGACACCCCCCACCCCTGCTCCGCCACCCCGACGGACACACCGAGATCCTGCGCCCGCCCCCCGGACTGCTCCTCGGCATCGAACCGGATGCCGACTACCCCACCCACGACGTCTCCCTCCCACCCGGCGCCGTCCTCGTCCTGTACACCGACGGACTCATCGAAATCCCCGGAACCGACATCGACGACACCACCGACCACCTCGCCCACCACCTTTCACAGACCCCGGCCCAGGACCTGG
>NZ_JBFBJT010000306.1:0-2109 GCF_040686175.1 Streptomyces sp. NPDC086077
CTCACGACGGCGTCACACTGCGCGCGGTGATGCGCTCGGTCGCCTTCCTCACCGCGGGTCTGCTCGCGGTGCCCGCACTGGCCGGGTGTGGCTCGGACGACGAGGCCGGCAAGCCGCTGGCCGGCCAGGACATCGCGCCGGCCGGCCGCGCGCAGGTCGCCGACGGCGGCACCCTGCGCTGGGCCGTGGACGCCGTACCGGACACGCTGAACGCCTACCAGGCCGACGCCGACGCGACCACGACGAAGATCGCTCAGGCCGTGCTGCCGTCGCTGTTCCGGCTGACCGAGAGCGGGCGCCCGGAGATCAACCCCGACTACCTGGAATCGGCGAAGGTCGTGAAGACCGAGCCCCGGCAGGTGGTCCTCTACAAGCTCAACCAGCAGGCCGTCTGGAGCGACGGACGGGAACTCGGCGCGGCCGACTTCGCCGCCCAGTGGCGGGCCCTGTCCGGGAAGGACAGCGCCTACTGGACCGCGCGCAACGCCGGGTACGACCGCATCGAGCGGATCGAGCGGGGCGGCAGCAACTTGGAGGTCAAGGTCACCTTCAGCCGTGCCTACGCCGACTGGAGGTCGCTGTTCTCGCCGCTGTACCCGAAGGAGGTCATGGGCACCCCCGACTCCTTCAACGACGGGGCCCGCACGAAGCTCAAGGTCACCGCCGGGCCCTTCACCGTGCAGAACGTCGACAAGAAGAAGGACGAGGTCATTCTCGTCCGCAGCCCGCGCTGGTGGGGGGAGCCCGCCAAGCTCTCCAAGATCGTGCTGAGCGCCGTACCGCGCGAGAAGCGGGGCGAGGCGCTGGCCGCGGGGACGGTCGACCTGGCCGACGTCGACGTGGCCACCGCCCGGCGCATCGAGCTCGCCGGGCGGCCCAAGGGGACCGCCACGCCGCTCCAGGGCGGGGCGGCCGCGGCGTCCGCGGACACGCAGGCGCTGGGCCGCTACGAGGTCCGCAAGTCGCTGGAACCGGCCTACACCCAGCTCGCCCTCAACGGCGCCGCCGGTCCGCTCGCCGACGAACGGGTCCGCCGGGCCGTGGCCCGCGCCCTGGACCGCAAGGAACTGGCGGAGGTCGTCCTCAAGCCGCTGGGCCTGCCCACCGAGCCGGTCGGCAGCCACCTCGCGCTGGCCGGGCAGGAGGCGTACGCCGACAACAGCGGCGCGCTCGGGGGCGAGGACACCAAGGAGGCGCAGGCCCTGCTCGCCGACGCGGGATGGGTGCGCGGCGGGCCGCTGAAGGAGCAGAAGAAGGAGAAGGCGGCGGGACCGCAGGGGAGGTCGACGTCGCCGGAGTCCGGGGAGTCGGCGGCGGAGGACGACGGGACGTACATCGTCGGCGAGGACGGCAAGGCGGGGGAGGACCCCGAGTGGCGTGACCACCGGGAGTACCCCCGCAACCTCGCCCAGGACGGCAAGCAGCACGTCCAGCAGGGCGGCGGGGCGCAGGGCGCGTACGCGCCCCAGGGCACCGCGGCTCCGGGGCCCGCGGCCGGGCCGCTCGCCAAGGACGGCAAGCCGCTCACGCTGCGCTTCGTCCTGCCGTCGGGTCCCGGGTCCGACACGCTGCACCGGGTGGCGGACCGGATCTCGCGGATGTTGAAGCGGGTGGGGATCAGCACGGAGACGACGAAGGTCCCCGACGAGAGCTACTTCAAGGACCACATCGCGAACGGCGAGTACGACCTCGCGCTGTACTCCTGGCCCGCCTCCGCGTTCCCCGCGACCGACGCCCGGCCGATCTACGCCAAGCCGGTACCCGCCGCCGACGGCTCCCTGAGCATCGAGCAGAACTACACGCGGGTCGGCACGGACCAGGTCGACCAGCTCTTCGACCAGGCTGTCGCCACGCTGGACGAGGAGGAGTCCCGCGACCTCGTGCGCAAGGCCGACTCCCGCATCTGGGCCGCGGCCGGCTCCATCCCCCTCTACCAGCGCCCCCAGCTGACCGCCGCCCGCAAGACCCTCGCCAACACCGGCTCCTTCGGCTTCGAGACCCCGGTGTACGAGGACATGGGCTTCCTGAAGAAGCCCAAGCAGTCGGCGAAGGCGACGACCGGGAACTGATCCCGCCCCCCGCTCGGCCCGGCGCTGCGGCATCCCGCGG
>NZ_JBFBJT010000307.1:0-1924 GCF_040686175.1 Streptomyces sp. NPDC086077
CCGGGGCGGACGCTGGTGCTCGTCGACCGTTCGGGTTCGATGTTCTACTCACGGCTGTCCGACCGGTCGGAACTCAACCGGGCCGACGCTGCGGCGATCTTCGGCACGGCGCTCGCGCTGCGGGCGGCGGACGCGGACGTCGTCGAGTTCGGGACGACCAGCAATCAGGTGCCCTTCCGCAAGGGAGAGTCGGTGCTCAAGGTGCTGGAGCGGTTCGGCGACCTGGGAGGCACCGACACCACGGAGGCGGTACGCCGGCACTACCGCGGGCACGACCGGGTGCTGATCGTCACCGACGAGCAGTACACCCGCAGCAGGCACGGCGACCCGACCGAGCAGGTTCCGGCCCACGTGCCGGTCTACACCTGGGACCTCGCCGGGTACCGGGCGGGCCACGGGCCGTCCGGGAAGGGGAACCGGCACACCTTCGGAGGGCTGTCGGACGCGGCGTTCCGCATGGTGCCGCTGCTGGAGGCGGCGCGGGACGCCGACTGGCCCTGGGTGTCGGCCGGCTGAGGAGCGTGGGCGCCCTGCCCCGGTCCGGGGCAGGGCGAAGTAGCATGCGTCGAGAGTCTCCGGTGTGCGAGGAGTTGCTGGATGACGCAGGTCAAGCCCATGCGTGCGGACGCTCGGCGTAACTACGAGCGGTTGCTGAAGGCGGCGGTGGAGGCCTTCGCCGAGCACGGGGAGGGCGCGTCGCTCGACGACATCGCCAAGCGGGCGGGGGTCGGGTCCGGCACGCTCTACCGCCACTTCCCGACGCGTCAGGCGCTGTTGGAGGCCGCCTACCTGGACCGGATCGAGGCGCTGGCGCTGCGCGCCGACGAGATCGCGCGCCGGCTGCCGCCGGGCCGGGCTCTGGTGGAATGGCTCAATGAACTGGGCCTGGGCGTGATCCAGGTGCGCGGCCTGAAGTCACTGCTGGGCACGGCCGTGACGAGCGACGGCTCGGCCGTGGACACCGCCTGCGGCACCTGCCTCACGGCGGCCGCGGAGCGGCTCGTACGGGCGGCGCAGGCGGACGGCACCCTGCGCGGGGACGTCGAGCCGATCGAGATCCTGCGACTGACGCACGGCCTGGCCACGGCGTCGGAGCTGGCGAACGGCGGGGGTTCGGACATCCGGCGCTACCTGTCCCTGCTGACGGAGGGCCTGCGGCCGGGGCGGTGAGGCGGCAGGCCGCCTGCCGGGGCGGGTCCGCCCAGCGGATGCGGCGACCGATGACGCCGGCGGGCGCCGGGTGGTGTGGCGCCCGCCGGTGTCGTCGTGTGGCTGCCGGTGGCCTGGGGGGTGCTCAGAGGGCCTGGGCCGCCGGCTTGACCATGTTGCGGACCGTGCGGGCCTTGACGAAGTCGCCCATGGCCGTCATCTCCCACTCGCCGGTGAACTGGCGGATCAGCTTGGCCATCAGCACGCCGGTCTGTGCCTCGGCGTTGGTGAGGTCGAAGCGGACCAGTTCCTCGCCGCTGGCGGCGTCGATCAGGCGGCAGTAGGCCTTCGCGACCTCGGTGAACTTCTGACCGGAGAAGGAGTTGACCGTGAAGACCAGGCCGGTGACCTCCTGCGGGAGCCGGCCGAGGTCGACCACGATGACCTCGTCGTCGCCGCCGCCCTCTCCGGTGAGGTTGTCGCCGGAGTGTTTGATCGCGCCGCCCACGATCTGGAGCTTGCCGAAGTAGCAGCTGTCGATGTGGTTGCGTTGCGGGCCGTAGGCGATGACCGAGGCGTCCAGGTCGATGTCCCGGCCGCGGTAGGCCGGCTCCCAGCCGAGGCCCATCTTGACCTGGGAGAGCAGCGGGCGGCCGCCCTTGACCAGGGAGACCGTCTGGTTCTTCTGGAGGTTGACCCGGCCCTTGTCGAGGTTGATCTTCCCGGCGCCCGGGGCGGGGGCCGGCGGGGCGGCCGGGGGCGCGGGGGGCGCGGC
>NZ_JBFBJT010000308.1:0-1919 GCF_040686175.1 Streptomyces sp. NPDC086077
GTCGAGGCGTTCGCGAGGCGGCTGACGCAGACTCTGCGGTCGGTGGTCATGGACCCGGCGCTGCCCGTCACGTGTGTCGATGTGCTTGAACCCGCTGAACGTGTCCGGGTTCTGGAGGAGTGGAACGACACCGCGGCGGAGGTTGCGGATGTGACGGTCCCTGACCTGTTCGAGGCCCAGGTCGAACGCACGCCCGACGCGATCGCCGTGGTCTGCGGCGGAGAGGAACTCTCCTACCGGGAGATCAACGCCCGGGCGAACCGTCTGGCCCGGGTGCTCGTGGCACACGGCGTCGGCCCGGAGATTCCGGTGGCGTTGCTGCTGGAGCCATCGATTGATCTGGTTGTGGGGATCATCGCAGTATGGAAAGCCGGTGGGGTGTGCGCGCCACTGGATCCACGGAGCACTCAGAACCGAGCCATCCACTTCACGGCGAAGAACATGCCGTTGGTCGGGATCACAGCCTCGCGTCAGACGGCAGTAGCCACACCGGTTGGTGCCGGCGACTGGCTGGTCCTGTCCGATGGTGACATCACTACCAATACAGGGGACGCCATCCGGGTCCGTGGCGACAAGAGCCTGCCGCGGGGCACGCGCACACATCCCCTCAACAGCGCCTGCATCCTTCCCCGCTTGGATTCCTCGGGTCAGCACACGGACGTCGTTGTCGAGCATCAGGCGCTGGCTTCGTATTACGCTGCATGGGAATCCATGCTCCCGGACTCACGCGACGCTGTCCTTCTTACGTCCCTGCCTGCCCACACGGCAATGGCAACGATTGCAATCTCCCTAGCCCGCGGGGAGTGCCTGCATATCACGGACGCTAGCAGCAAGCCCACCTCACGGCAGTACGGCGCGGCCATCCTCCAAGCTCCTGCGCGCAGGGTGATTCAGGAAGTTCTGCCGACCGGAGAGACGTACACCGGGCACCTCATCTTTGAGGGCCACCATGCAGCGCTGGGTGAAACCTTGAAGCAATGGCGCGCCCTGCATGGCAATTCGGCTGTAATTGCCCAATATGTGACGACTGGGCTCATCGGCCCTGGTGCGTATTACCGAATCGAGCCCGATGCCCCCGAGCCTGGCCGGGCCATTCCCCTGGGCAAACCCGCGGACGGTACGCGTCTGTACGTGTTGGACACTCAGCTGCAACCGGTGCCAGTGGGCGTAGCCGGCGAGTTGTACGTGGCGGGGGGACAGTTGGCGCGGGGTTATGCAGGGTGCCCCGGGTTGTCGGCCGAGCGGTTCGTGGCGGACCCGCATGGTGTGGCTGGCACTCGTATGTATCGGACCGGGGATCTGGCGCGTTGGAACGCTCGGGGTGAGCTGAAGTTTCTGGGCCACGCCAACCATCAGGTGACGGTACGCGGCTTCCGCGTCGAACTCGGCGAGATCGAGGCAGCACTGGCCCATCATCCCGGTGTGGCTCAGGCTGTAGTGGTCGCGGAAAGGGACGAACTTAACGGACAGCACCTCGTCGCCTATGTGGTCAGGGACAGACAGGTGCGCGGTCGTGTGAGCGCTCAGCCTGGGCGGCCAGTGCATGCTGCCTTCACAGAGGCGGACCTGCGGCAAACAGCGATGCGCTTGCTGCCCGACTACTTGGTGCCATCGTTCTTCGTCGTGCTGGACTCCCTTCCGTTGACAGAGGACAGCAAAGTCGATCACGATGCCCTGCCAAGCCCGAACCAAGATCTTCTCCTGCACGGCGACCTCCCGAACACCGTGGAGGAGGAGCTCCTGGCCGGTCTGTTCGCTGAAGTTCTAGATCTTCCTCGAGCTGGAAGCCACGACAGTTTCTTCGAACTCGGCGGCCACTCACTGCTGGCAACTCGTCTGCTCAGCCGCATTCGGGACGTCTTCGACGTTGAACTCCCGATTCGCACGCTTTTCGAGTACTCCACGGTTTCTGAGCTCGC
>NZ_JBFBJT010000309.1:0-1902 GCF_040686175.1 Streptomyces sp. NPDC086077
CAGCGCCCCGCAAGCACCGGCACCGCTGTCAATGGATCCACAACACCCCAGCTCAAGCCACCCTCACCACACCAACTACGAACCCCGGAATCACAACAGTGCAGGGATCTGCACTACCGTGCGTCCGTCCCCGAGGCGCCCGGCCGCCGGGCGTACCAGGCGCTACGGCGCGGACAGACAGGAGGGCAAACAGCCGATGAGGCTCGCCGGTGCCGCGGTGCGGCGAATCTGGGCGGTCGAACTGCGTCCACGGGCTGGTGGGCCGAGCCTGGTCTGCGCCCACTGCACCACCCGTACGGCTCCGCTCGAGGCCGCAGCTGCACGGTCCGCCGCCCTGGCTCACCTGGCCTGCCACGCGCGGGCCAGCACGCTGCCCGGCCATCTACGCACATGCCAGTGCCGGGCGCACGGCTGCAGTTGGCACCCACGCCACCGCGGGTGCGCCGGCCCTGTCCTGCTGGCCCTCACCCGCGCGCACGGCGGCCGCACCTGGCGACTGGCGGACGCGTGCGCGGCCTGCGCGGCCGCGACCAGCGACACCGCCGTCGTCCCTGACACACTGCTCAGCCGGCCGCAGCCTTCCCCGACCGCGCGTGCACACCCTCGCGGCCCACGCCCGCAGGGGGCCGACGAGCGCAGGCGGGCGCGGGAGACACTCACCTACCTCGCCACCGCGCTGCCCCGGTTCACCTCCCCCGCCGCCCGCATGCTCGCCCTGCAATGCACCCTGCGCGCCGACGCACATGGCCGCGCCTGCCTTCCCGCAGGCCTGCTGCGCGCCATGCGGCTGCACGGACGCGCGGAGGTGTGGGGAGAACTGGCCCACGGGGCCTGGCTGCAGCCCCCCGACCTCAGGTCGGCTCTGGTGAAGGTGCAGCTCCTCGACGCCACGGTCCAGGACCAGATCCCCGGCCGGAGCGCGCGCCGCCGTGCCGCGCACTGGGCACTGAAGCCTGCGCCGTTGACGCTGCCCTCTGCAGCACCTCCCGCACTGCGGCTGATGACCCTCATCCTGGCCGCGCACACCTGCGACCGCACCGTGCACTGCGCCGAGATGGACGTGCTGGCCCACCTGTGCGGCCACTCCCCCCACCAAACCGCAGAACTGCTCGACCGGCTCGTGGCGACCCGCACACTGTCGGTCTGGCACCACGACCGGGCCATGGACGAGGTGACCTGGCAGCTGCCTCACGTCTCCTCAAGCCCGGCCCCCGGCGTGGCACCGGCATCCGTCGCAGCGCAGGGTTTCAGCTGGGACGGCGGACGTCGGCCAAAGCACGCCCAGTCGGCTGCGCCGAAGCCGCACCCGGTGACCGGGACCGGGACCACGACAAGTACCGCCTCATTTAGGACCTCGGCGTGAAGCCGATCTTCGCCAAGCCAGAGCGGAGATAGCGGAAAGAAGCCCGCGCGAACTCCTGAGTGTGGGCTGAGCAGCCTTGCAAAGCAGGCCGTAGGTTTGAGGCTGGTGGAGCGCCGTCAGCGAAGCGAACCTATTATCCCTATATGGGTAACTATAAGCCTGATGGGTGCCGGCCTCCTTACCGAGGGTGACGGCGGAGCGTCGTTTACCCACAGGCTCGGAGGCTGCGTGGCATGCTCGCCGCGGTTAGCCAAATGGGACAGAGGCTCGGGTGAGGCTGGCTTTAGCCAGTGAGGTCCTGATGTACGAGTTGCAGTCGTTGCGCAGCGGTTCAAAAGCCGTTCTCGCCGGGACTGCCTGGCGCAGGGCACGGGGTTGCAGTGACGCGGGTGCCTGAGTTGACTGGGCGGTTGGTGCAGGCGGACCGGTGGGCGGGGGCGGTCTGGGCGCAGATCGATGTGGGGCTGAGCATCAGCGCGGAGGTGGCCCGTGGGCGCTTCGGCCATGCACGCCATGCCGCCGCTCCTGCCGCGAGAGTC
>NZ_JBFBJT010000310.1:0-1875 GCF_040686175.1 Streptomyces sp. NPDC086077
TCACCGTCCCGCAGCGGCGGGCCGGAGCGGCGCAGCAGTTCCGTGCTCTCCTCACGGGTGAACACGTCCACTTCGAGGGAGCCGCCGACCTGGCCCCAGCGCCGGTTGCGGGAGGTGACGAGGATGGTGCCGCTCCCGCCCTGCGGGAAGTAGTGGCGGACCTGCTCGGGGTTGTCGGCGTTGTCGAAGATCAGCAGCCAGCGGGCGTACGGCCGGCCCTCGCGCAGCGCCTCGCGCACCGCGGGCCCGGCGATGTTGGCCTCGGTGGTGGTCACCAGGCCGAGCCGCTGGGCCAGTTCCACCAGCGCCTGCCCGATCTGGCCGGGCCGCTCGGCGGGGATCCACCACACGATGTCGAACTCGGCCTGATGGCGGTAGGCGTACTCGATCGCCAGCTGGGTCTTGCCGACGCCGCCCATGCCGTGGATCGCCTCCGGCAGCACGGTCGTGGTGCCCTCGCGCAGCCGCTGGTCGAGCAGTTCGAGCAGCTCGGTGCGCCCGGTGAAGTTCGGGTTGCGCGGCGGCAGGTTCCCCCAGACCCGCGGCTGTGTCGTGCGGTCCCCCGTCTCCACGGTCCGCTGGGGTGATGTCGGCATCTGCGAGGCTCCTTCGGAGGGGGTCCGGGGGGTGGGGTCGGTGGCGTCGTCGGCCGACCGGGCCGCCGCCACCCGTCCCGGCACTCCGCGTGGTGATTTCTCCAGGCTGACCGCGTAACGCCGATCGTGCCAGCTCAGCACCCGCGCCAGCATGGCGGCACGCTGGTCGTAGCGGCCCGACAGGGCGCGCAGGGCGGTCAGCTCCACCCGCAGGAAGGCGATGTTGCGGCTGCTGACATGCGGCATCGCCAGGGTGTCCAGCGGCTCGGTGGGAGGCGGCAGCAGGCTGCGGGCGATGTCGTCCGCGGCGAACAGGGCGCGCACCTCGCGCAGTACCCGCGCGGTGGCGCTGCGCCGCCCGAGCGCCAGCAGCTCCTCGCGGATGTCGGGGGCGAAGGTGAACACCACGTCCGCCGGCCCCTCGTCGTGCTCCCAGGTGGGCCGTACCAGACCGCTGATCAGCAGCTCGGAGACATGGACCGGACCGGCGCCGGGGGTGGTGGCGACGATCCCGCGGATGACGGGCAGGCTCAGCGGCGCGGCGGCCAGCCGGGTCGCCAGGGTGAACCCGGTGGGGCTCGCGACGGCTCGGAAGTCGGAGACGCGTTCGGCGGCGGGCAGGGTGCTCAGCGGGTCGGGCAGCTCCTCCGCCCAGGGCAGCGCGCGGGCCGCGTCCGGCCTGCTCTTCCACTCGCGGGCCTGAATGGCGGACAGATCCAGCCATTCGGGCTCCGGCCCGGACACCAGCCGGGTGAGCGCCTCCGCCCACCGCCCGGTCAGCGCCAGCACGGGCACGACGACGGCGGTGCCGTCCCGGTCGGCGACCGCCTCGTCGGTGTCCCGGAGCCCGGCGGGGGGTTCGCGTTCCTCCCAGTCCCAGGCACTGTTCGCGGTCCAGCGGTGCGGGGCCCGGATCCGCACCCGGTACACGTCCAGCCCGGTGCGGAACCACAGTTGCTGCGGCAGCAGATGCACCACGGCGACCGGGCAGCTCCGCCCCCAGCCGCGCAGCAGCGGCTGGACGGCGCCGAGCCGCCAGCCGGCCGCGAGGCCGTCGGTCAGCACCAGCACCACCCGACGGGCGTTCCGCGGTGCCGGGCCGAGGGGTTCCTCCGGGCTGACCCGTGTCGGATCGGTCTCGTCGGTGCCGAGCAGCCGTAACACCCGAACGCGGGAGAAGGCGCTCGCGCGTTCGAGTTCGTCGACCAGGTCGTCGCGGACCGTCTCGTGCCACACCCGCATCGTGGGGTGGGTGTCGATGACCAGAACCGCTTCCGTG
>NZ_JBFBJT010000311.1:0-1809 GCF_040686175.1 Streptomyces sp. NPDC086077
ACCACCACCCCCCCCGCGCGGGGTTCCGGCGCCGGCGGCCCCCCCTCCTGGTGCGCGCCCGCGCCCCCCGGGGAATGTGACGGGGGCCCCCCCCGCCCGGGGGGCCGCCGCCTTCATGTGCCGGTTCACCGGGGCAGCCGCGCCCCCGGCTTCTCCAGCGGCACGGCCTTGCCGTCCGTGCCGACCACCTTCCGGTCGCCGAGCGGTTGCTCCAGCTGCACGGTCCGGTGCTGCACCTTGGCGATCAGGATGCAGACCTTGTCCTTCCAGGGCTTCTCGGTCACCGTCACGGTCACCTCGCCGGGCGCCTCGGCCGCCTTCGCCGTGTAGTCGGCGCACACCCCGCCAGTGAAGCTCACGGTCAGCTCCCGTCCCTCGGCGGTGTAGCCCTCCACCCGGACGTCCCGGGTGCTCGGCCCGGCGCCCGGTTCGGACGGCCGTGGGCTGGGCTGCCCCTCCGGCGGCGCCGAGCTCAGGTACTTCGGGTCGATCGCCGGATACGTCACCGTGAAGCTGTCCTGCGCCCCCGGCGCCCGCACCTCGAACAGCCAGGCCGGCACCAGCGCCGGCCGGGTGCCCACCGAGTGCGAGGCCAGCCCGAACACCGCGTTTTCGACGGCGATCTGCTCCCGCCGCGGAGCGCTCGGCGCGTCCCCGCAGGGCGTCGACTCCTGCTCGCCCTCCAGCGGTACGGGGCTGGCGCAGCCGCCGATGCCGGCCCGCGGGGCGGTTTCCTGCGCCCCGTTCATCAGCTCCAGCGTCCGCTCGGCGCTCAGCACGGGGTACGTCGCCCCCTTCTGCGGCGCGGTCAGCTGACCGCTGGCGGCCACCACGTCGCCCTGGGCTCCGACCGTGACTCCGGTGGGCCAGCCGTACGTCGGCAGTCCGCCGACCACCGGGTCGGCGTTCACCACCCGCTGGGCGCCCATGACCAGGCCGGCCTGCACCTTGGCGGAGTCCTGTCCGACCGCTTTCAGGATCGGTGCGGCCGCTTTCCTCGCGGCCGACTCGTTCACCCGCTCCTCGGAACCCGTCGCAGGGCCCTTGGCGCACACCGTGAAGCTTCGGCAGTTGTCCGTTCCGGGGTTGTAGCGGTGGAACGTCCAGGTGCCGGGCGCCTCCCGGTTCACCTGGAGGCTGGGGCCCTGGCCGTCGCGGCCCCCGATCCGCCAGGCCGTTCCCTCGGCGACGGGCGTCCCGTCGAGGCCGAGCGCGCCGGCGAGCTGCACCACGTCCTCCTCGGTGACCTCGCCCCTCGGCCAGTGCACGGCCGCCGAGCCGGGGCCCTGCGGGAGAGTGCCGTCGGCCTTGTAGGTGACGCCGTTCGGGTCGGGCTCGCCGGGGGCGATGCCGTTCGGAGCGCCGGATGACGAGTAGCCGTCGAGGGCGAGCGGCGGGGGAGTGGCGTTCCCCGCCGGGGCACCGGAGCCGGTGCCACCACCGGCCGAGGCAGCGAGGTAGGCGCCGCCGCCCCCGGCCAGCAGCACGGCGGCGGCCACGGAGGCGATGACGGCGGGGGAGCGGCGCCGGGCGGCCCCGGGGGCACGCTGCGCGCCCCCGCTCCCGCGTTCCGCCCGGCCGAGGTCACGTCCCCCGGCGCCGACCCCCACGCCCTCCCAGCCCCGCGCGTCGTCCGGCTCCGCCGCCTGCGCGTAGTCCGGCTTCGAGCGCTGCGCGGTGTCCGGCTCCGGGGCGTGCCCGTCGTCCGGCTCCGGGGCCCGCACGTGGTCCGGCTTCGGGGCCCGCACGTCGTCCGGAGCCGGGGCCAGAAATTCCTCCAAACGCCGAAGCTCGCTACCCTGCCCCCAA
>NZ_JBFBJT010000312.1:0-1734 GCF_040686175.1 Streptomyces sp. NPDC086077
TGAGCCATGGATCCATCGACACCCCTCCCAGGTGCGGCATGCGGGAGAAGGCGCGTCGGCTACCAGGATCAAGCTGCAGCCAAAACGCTTTTGTGACCATTTTACCTTATAGCCCCAGACTTGATCTTCAACACGTAGGCCCTTCATCGAGTGTCCCGCCATCTCCCGCGACATACGCACAGGCCCACACGGACGCTCTCGGCTCGCTGCGGTCCGGCTCAGGCGATAGGCATAGGGAGGCGTTCACCGTGACCGCGCAACGAACCCAGACCATGTCCCGGTCCGACGTGCAGTCATTTTCCCCTTGATCGCGACCGGACGAATACTCGGAGGACGGACCAGATGGCATCAGAGATTCCGCCCTTGGTAAAACCCTCTCGACTCAGACGCCGCGCGGGCCTGCCCGGTGAATGCCTCGCGGAATTTCTGGGTACCTTCGTCCTCATCTCCTTTGGATGCGGCGTGGTAGCGGTAGCGGTGGCTGGGCTGCCCGGTTCTGGTCGCACCTCGGGGCCTACTACCTTTTTTCTGGGGGCCGGGGACTGGTTGCTGATTACCTGGGGCTGGGCCATGGCCGTGGTCTTCGGTATCTACGTGGCCGGCGGGGTCAGCGGGGCGCACATCAACCCGGCGGTCACCCTCGCCTTCGCGGTACGGCGCAAATTCCCCTGGGTCAAAGTTCTTCCGTACTGGGCTGCCCAGGTGGCCGGCGCCCTTGCCGGAGCAGCATTGGTGTACACCGTGTATTACGACGCAATCAATGCGTTCGACGCCGCCATGAAGGGGCCCAAGACGGGCGGGCACACTCTCGCTTCGTTCTCGATCTTTGCGACCTTCCCTGCACCATACTTTCACGGTGGCATCTGGGGCCCACTGATCGACCAGGTCGTAGGCACTGCGTTCCTGGTCATGCTCGTCGCTGCCGTGATCGACTTGCGCAACACAGCCGTGAAAGCCAACCTCGGTCCCCTGGTGATCGGCTTTGTGGTGGCTGCAATCGGCATGTCTTTCGGGGCAAATGCGGGGTATGCCATCAACCCGGCCCGCGATTTCGGCCCCCGCTTGCTCACCTGGATGGCTGGTTGGAATGATCTAGCGTTCCCCGGCAGTTTGTCGGGTGCGTTCAGCGCTTACTGGTGGATTCCCATCGTGGGCCCCCTTGCCGGTGGGGTGGTCGGGGCGCTGGTTTACGACCTATTCATCGGAGATGTTCTGTATGTCCGCGCACAGGAGGCGGTTCCGCCGGTGCCGGGACGCACACGTCCCACGACCACCGACGAGGTGTAGGCCGGGGCGGTCAGGCACGGACGGGAGACCTGTCAAGACCGCTGAGCGGCTCGCCGAACATCCCGTTGGTTCTGGCCCATGCCGGACCTGCGCCACTCGGCGATGCCCCTACGTCAAGCTGCGGCAGAAACCGGCGGGCAGGCATGCGTCACGATGGGCTGGCTGACGGCCTGGTCGGCGCGCAGGGCCCGAAAGACGCGGTCGGAGACGCGGCGACGCAGCAGGCGCACAGCCTCCTTGGGGCTTGCCGCGAGCCAGTTGCTTGGCGAAGTAGTCGGCGCCTTCACCACCGCATCGGACCTGCGTGACCGCGATGATGTGCAGTGCATGGTTGATCGAACGTTCCCGCCCCGGTCGCGACCATGGCGAAGGGCGCCCGTTGGTCAGTGTGTGAAGACAAACCTGGACGCCCTTCTGGCGGCACTGTACGTGTTCATCGACGACCAC
>NZ_JBFBJT010000313.1:0-1726 GCF_040686175.1 Streptomyces sp. NPDC086077
CGGTTCTCCCTGCTGGTCAGGGGCGGTGAGCCGATCGTCTGGGACTTCGGTCCACGCGCCCTCCACCCAGGACAACACCGACGTCGGCTTCCGCGCCGAGGCGGCGGCCAAGGGTTCGCTCTTCAAGGGCTTCGCCTTCTTCCCCGGACCGGGCGCGCCGGCGCGGGGTGAAGACGTACAGGTCCAGGACGTCCGGCAGCGCCACGAGGCCGGGACCGCCCGCGCGTACCCAGGCGGCGACGTCTTCGGTCGCGGCGGAGTCGTTGACCAGGCCGAACCAGACCGACCGGCCGCCGGCGGCGCGTCCCTCGGACGAGGGCTGCACGACGATCACGTTCGCCTGGTCGCACACGTCGAGGCAGTCGGTGACGCGGACGGGGGCGTCCTCGGCGAGCCGTGCGGCCTGCGCCGCGTGGTCCACACCGGTCACCTTCGGGCTGCCGCAGCAGCAGTCACGGCAGACGACGACCCGGCACGGCACCGAACCGTCCGGTGACGTCTCGACAGGCATCACGACAAGCCCTCCTCCCCGGGGAAATCCGCCCCGGTCACGTCGAGGAGGCGACCGCGTGAGTCTCCTGGCTCTCGGGTCAGTGCTCGTCCCGGCCTTCCCACCCGCATCCGGGCAGTGGTCGTTCGGGATCCGCTCGCCGATCACAGTGGCGGGACCGCGCCGGATTCACACCGGCTTCCTCGTTCCGCCGTCGCCTTTTCGCGGGACATCATGTCAGAAGGGGCTGTCATCTCATACGCCCGCAGTGGGGTCGGGCAGGGTGAAGTGCTGCACACGACCGGCGGACGGCATGCGAAACGCGCCGCCCCGTCGTATGGTCGGGCGGCGCGTTCGGGCGCTGTTGTGGCGTCAGGGAGCCGGTTCAGCTGACCGGCGGCATCTCGCTGGGGCGTGAGTCGAGGCCGGCGCGGCGGTTGACCCAGGAGCCGCGCGTGAAGTCGGGGACGGCCACCGGACGGCCGCCCGCCGCGAGGGACTTCACGCTCAGCGGGACCGGTGAGCACCAGGCGGCGGCGTCGTACACGTCCATGTCGGGGACGAGCCCTGCACGCATCTGCTGGACGGTGCGCCACTGCAGGACGTAGTCCATCCCGCCGTGACCGCCGTTGTTCTCCGCGTCGTCACCGATCTTCTGCCACAGCCAGTGGTCGAACTCCTTGAGGTATGCGTCGAACGAACGCCAGGTGTGGCCGCTGTGATCGGGCTCCAGGTAGATGCGGCCGCCGCTCGCGGAGGTGACTCCGGCGTAGTCCTCGAAGATGCCGCGGCTGCCGGCGAGCGAGTTGATACGGCTGTAGGGGCGCGGCGAGCTGACCTCGTGCTCGGCGCGGACCACCCGGCCCTGGGCGGTGTCGATCAGGCAGGTGACCAGGTCACCGTTGATGTAGGTCTCCTTCCAGCTCGGGTGGGAGCGCGGGACGAAGCGGGCGCGGTAGTCGGCGAGGCCCCTGGGCTCGGTGGCGGTGGCGCGCAGCGTCGTGAAGCGGTCACCGCGGTTGATGTCCATGGCCGCGGCGATCGGGGCGAGGCCGTGCATGGCGTAGAAGGACGCGGTGCTGCGGGTGTGCCACAGCCGCCGCCAGGAGTCGGTGTAGTAGGTGTCGGAGAAGAGCAGTTCGCGCAGGTCGTGCAGATAGCCACCGTGGCCGTTGGTGACGTCGCCGAAGAGGCCGTCGTGGGCCATCTTGAGCATCGCCAGCTCGTTGCGGCCGT
>NZ_JBFBJT010000314.1:0-1707 GCF_040686175.1 Streptomyces sp. NPDC086077
CTGGGCTCGTACCCCATCACGCCGGCCTCGGACATCCTGCACGAGCTGAGCCGGCACAAGAACTTCGGCGTGCGCACGTTCCAGGCCGAGGACGAGATCGCGGGTATCGGTGCGGCGCTGGGCGCGGCCTTCGGCGGTTCCCTGGCCGTGACGACCACGTCGGGGCCGGGTGTGGCGCTCAAGAGCGAGACGATCGGGCTGGCCGTGTCGCTGGAGCTGCCGCTGCTGGTGGTGGACATCCAGCGCGGCGGACCCTCGACCGGTCTGCCGACCAAGACCGAGCAGGCCGACCTGCTGCAGGCGATGTTCGGGCGCAACGGTGAGGCTCCGGTACCGATCGTGGCGCCGCGCACGCCGGCGGACTGCTTCGGTGCGGCGCTGGAGGCGGCGCGGATCGCGCTGACCTACCGCACTCCGGTCTTCCTGCTCTCCGACGGGTATCTCGCCAACGGTTCCGAACCGTGGCGGATCCCGGAGCTGGAGGAGCTGCCGGATCTGACGATGCAGTTCGCGCAGGGCCCGAACCACACCCTGGAGGACGGCACCGAGGCCTTCTGGCCCTACAAGCGCGACCCGCACACCCTCGCCCGCCCCTGGGCGGTCCCGGGCACGCCCGGTCTGGAACACCGGATCGGCGGCATCGAGAAGCAGGACGGCACCGGGAACATCTCCTACGACCCGGCCAACCACGACTTCATGGTCCGCACCCGGCAGGCGAAGATCGACGGCATCGACGTCCCCGACGTCGAGGTCGACGACCCCGCCGACGCGAAGGTCCTGGTACTGGGCTGGGGGTCGACGTACGGGCCGATCACGGCGGCGGTACGGCGGCTGCGCACGGCCGGGCTCCCCGTCGCGCAGGCGCATCTGCGTCACGTGAACCCGTTCCCGCGGAATCTGGGAGAGGTGCTGGCGCGTTTCGACAAGGTGGTGATCCCCGAGATGAACCTCGGTCAGCTCGCCACGCTGATCCGGGCGAAGTACCTCGTGGACGCCCAGTCGTACACCCAGGTCAACGGCATGCCGTTCAAGGCCGAGCAGCTGGCCGCGGCGCTGAAGGAGGCCATCGATGGCTGAGACGTCCCTGGAAGGCAGCGGCACGATCGAAGCGCTGTCCCTGGTGCCCAAGGCCGCGGGCAGGCAGTCCATGAAGGACTTCAAGTCCGACCAGGAAGTGCGCTGGTGCCCCGGCTGCGGTGACTACGCGATCCTTGCCGCCGTACAGGGCTTCATGCCCGAACTGGGTCTGGCGAAGGAGAACATCGTCTTCGTCTCCGGCATCGGCTGCTCCTCCCGCTTCCCGTACTACATGGACACCTACGGGATGCACTCCATCCACGGCCGGGCCCCCGCGATCGCCACCGGCCTGGCCGCCTCCCGCCGCGACCTGTCCGTCTGGGTCGTCACCGGCGACGGCGACGCACTCTCCATCGGCGGCAACCACCTCATCCACGCCCTGCGCCGCAACGTCAACCTCAAGATCCTGCTGTTCAACAACCGTATCTACGGCCTGACAAAGGGCCAGTACTCCCCCACCTCCGAGGTCGGCAAGATCACCAAATCGACCCCGATGGGCTCGCTGGACGCCCCCTTCAACCCGGTCTCCCTGGCCCTGGGCGCCGAGGCGTCGTTCGTCGCCCGCACCGTCGACTCCGACCGCAAACACCTCACCGAGGTCCTGCGCGCCGCCGCCGCCCACCCCGGCAC
>NZ_JBFBJT010000315.1:0-1659 GCF_040686175.1 Streptomyces sp. NPDC086077
CTCCGGCTCCGGCGAGGGCTCCGGCACCGGCACCGGCGAGGGCGTCGGCTCCGGCGAGGGCTCCGGCACCGGCACCGGCGAGGGCGTCGGCTCCGGCGACCGGGCCGGGGAGCGCCCCTTCCGTATCGTCGCCGTCACCTCCTGCCCCACCGGTATCGCCCACACCTACATGGCGGCCGAGTCGCTGGAGAACGCGGGCCGCGCGGCCGGAGTCGAGGTCGTCGTCGAGACGCAGGGCTCGGCCGGCTTCACCCGGCTCGACCCGGCGGTCATCGCGGCGGCGGACGGCGTGATCTTCGCCCACGACCTGCCCGTACGCGAGAAGGACCGCTTCGCCGGCAAGCCCACCGTCGACGTCGGGGTCAAGGCGGGCATCAACCGCCCGGCCGAGCTGATCACGGAGGTGCGCGGCAAGGCGGAGCGCGGTGAGGTCACCGCGGCCGCCAGGCCCGGCGGGACCCCCGTCGAGCGCGCCGGTGAGCCCGGCGAGGGCTACGGCACCAAGCTCCGCAAGTGGCTGATGTCCGGTGTGAGCTACATGATCCCGTTCGTCGCCGCGGGCGGTCTGCTCATCGCCCTCGGTTTCGCCATCGGCGGCTACCAGATCAACGAGGCCAAGTCCGTCACCGAGCACTTCGACTGGAGCCAGATCGACAGCTGGGGCGCCCTGCTGTTCCAGATCGGCGGCGCGGCCTTCGGCTTCCTCGTCCCGGTCCTCGCCGGTTACATCGCCTACGGCATGGCCGATCGCCCCGGCCTGGTGCCCGGCTTCGTCGGCGGCGCGATCTCCGTGACGATCGGCGCGGGGTTCCTCGGCGGCCTGGTCGCCGGCCTCATCGCCGGTGGCGTGGTCCTGGCCATCCAGCGCGTCAGCATCCCGGCGCCCCTCCGCGGCATCATGCCCGTGGTGGTGATCCCGCTGATCTCCTCGGCGGTCGTCGGGTTCCTGATGTTCGTGGTCATCGGCAAGCCCATCGCCGAGGCCCAGAAGGCCCTCACCGACTGGCTGAACGGCCTGTCCGGCGCCAACGCCGTCCTCCTCGGCGTGCTGCTCGGCCTGATGATGTGCTTCGACCTCGGTGGCCCGGTGAACAAGGTGGCCTACACCTTCGCCACGGCCGGCATCTCCGTCGCGGCGCCCAGCGACTCCGCGATGAAGATCATGGCAGCGGTGATGGCCGCGGGCATGGTCCCGCCGCTGGGCCTGGCCCTGGCCACCACCGTCCGCAGGAAGCTGTTCACCGACGCCGAACACGAGAACGGCAAGGCCGCCTGGGTGCTCGGCGCCTCCTTCATCTCGGAGGGCGCCATCCCGTTCGCGGCCGCCGACCCGCTGCGGGTCATCCCGTCGGCCATGGCGGGCGGCGCGGTCACCGGCGCCCTGGCGATGTCGTTCGGCTCGACCCTGCGCGCCCCGCACGGCGGCATCTGGGTCACCTTCCTCATCGGCAAGCCGCTGCTGTACCTGCTGGCCATCGCGGCCGGTACGGCGGTGACCGCGGGCCTGGTCATCCTTCTCAAGGGCCTGCGCAAGCCGGCCCCCGGCGCCCAGGAGGCCGAGCCGGTGACCGTACCGGCGGACGCCAGGCAGCCGGTGGCGGCGGCGCCCCGAAAACGTCGGCCAGCCGGGCACCGGCGCGACCGGCCAGGGCGAGGCCG
>NZ_JBFBJT010000316.1:0-1590 GCF_040686175.1 Streptomyces sp. NPDC086077
CCGTCTCTACTCCGCCCTCAACGAGACTGTGGACATCGGCTACACCAGCGTTGACATTCTGACCAGGCACGACGAGTTCTACTACCGAATCGTCGGCGTCAGGTCAACCACTTCCCCGTAGCGATACTCCCTGCTGACCGGAGCCATGAACCGAGGCGGAACGATCATGACGATCGGCCAGCAGGTTCTCGGGACCGATGTCGACGAAGTGCTGCTGCTCGGGTAGCCGCTCCGACGAAGAGCGACCATAAGCTGCATCCGTCGCACTGAGGCCTGCTTGCTGTTCACCTGGGCGCGGCCTGGTCGGGGCTTCCTCCACACCGGACACACTCAACATGGTCGTCACCCAGGACAAGGTCTCGTCCGGTCCGTTCGCCATCCGCTGCGACAAGGTTTGCTTCGAAACGTGCAAGACCTTTCCCTCCCGGCGGGACTGCCGGGTCGTGGCAACGGTGTCCCAGACCACCGCGAGCGCCTACTGCCAGGAGCAGGGAAAGCTCATCAGCCACTCGAGTCACGGCAGCCAGGGTGGACGTACGTGGAGTCATCGAGCGGACCATGGGGCTGGGTGAACAACGTGTACATCACGGGGGACGAGCACCTGGCGCACGTCAGCGACTGCACGTTCTGACAGGAAAAGATCAGCGAGGGTGGCCCGCGACACGGTCATACGGACGCAACGCCCCTTCCGTCGTAGAGCCGAACAGTAAGCGTTCATGACAGAGGGGAAATCAATGGCGAAGCGATCCACCAGGCTGGCGGCGACAGGGCTGGCGCTCGGCGCGGCTCTCTCCCTCCTCGGCACCGCGGGCAGTGCGGAGGCCACCGCGCAGGCCGTGAACACCACCGTCCAGGCCGGCAGCAACATCCGGGAGGCCGCCACCACGAACAGCCGGCTCGTAGGCACCACCCAGTTCCAGAGCACGGCGTACGTCAGGTGCTACACGCGCGGCCAGTACGTGAAGGTCGGCAACTACGGCACCAACGTCTGGTACTACGGCAACGTCTTCGACGACGACGCGACACCGGGGCACGCCTACCTCAACGTGTGGGTGTGGGGCGGCAACGTCAACGTCGGCACGGACCCGTCCCCCGAGGTCTCGCCCTGCTGATTCCGAACCGCAGCGAGGAGAACCCCATGACCAAGCGAAGCAGGCCAGCCGTGGCCGCCGGGCTCGCGCTCGGCGCGGCTCTCTCCCTGCTCGGCACCATCGGGACCGCCGAGGCCGCGCCTCCCGGCACCAGCGGCTACGCGACGACCGTGCAGGCGAACAGCAACCTGCGCGACGCCCCCAACACCAGCAGCCGGATCTGGGGCACCACGACGAAGGTGACCGAGGCCGGCGTCGAGTGCTACACCCGCGGTCAGCGCGTCACCGCGGGCGGATACACCACGGACGTCTGGTACTTCGGCACTGTCATCGACTACGACATCGGCCACATCTACAGCAACGTGTGGATGTGGGGCGGCAACGTCAACGTGGGCGCCGACCCGGCGCCCGGCATCCCGTCCTGCTGACCGACTCACCCCGTCCGACCCCCGCGCTCCCGAGGCCTCGGTCCTGTACGGATGCCCGGGGGCGCGGTCGT
>NZ_JBFBJT010000317.1:0-1456 GCF_040686175.1 Streptomyces sp. NPDC086077
CCCGCTGGAACAGCTCCCACAACTCGTCCGGCACCATGCGCTCGACCATCACCACACGGTGCAGACTACCCAGCATTCCAAATGAGACGATGTCTTAGGCCCCGGATTCACTCCACCCCAGGGCAGTGCAGATCGTGACCGGCTCCGGAGTCGACGGTCGCCTGAGACATCGGCCCACCAGCCCACCAAGTCCGACGGCGCAGGAACGCGGCGACTCGCTTCGCAATCAACCGCCAACCAAGAAGGACGAATTCTGATGCGTCACCGCGCTCTGGCGAAGTCCCTCGCCACCGCCGTCGTCATCGCCGCCCTGACCACCGTGGGCGCCTCCAGTGCCGCATACGCGGTCCCCGCGCCGCCCCTTGTCGCTCCGCAGGCGGCGACCGCCGTGGTCAACCTCGGCCTGACCACCACCCAGGCCAAGCATGTGCAGTGCTTTCTCGCCTATGGCTGGGAATACAACGGCGCGATCGACGGGGCACTGGGCACCAACAGCTGGAAGGCCATGCAACGCTATCTCGCCGCCCAGGACTACTCCGACTACAACGGTGCCATCGACGGTGTCGTCGGTCCCCAGACAGTGATGGCGCTGCAGCGAGCTCTCAAGCGCGCTTGGGGCTACACCGGGCCGATCGACGGGGTGGCCGGGGCCGGGACCCAGGCCGCGTTCGCCCGGTTCTCGGAGACGGCGAAGGCCTACTGCTGACTCGGCCGTCCTGCGCACGGCGTCCGTAGGACCGGTGCCGGGAGCTGCACCTTCGGCGCCGGTACGGCATTCGCAGCCACCGCCCGACGTCATCCAGCTCCCCTCCCTGACCGTTGGAGCATTTTCTGCACGACAGCCCGCACTGCCCCGCTTTTTCTCCAACAGCTCCATCGTGAAGCGGCCCGACACGCGCTGCCAATACTGCGGGTTCCACCAACCTGGCTTCTCGGCCGACTATGGCTACAGGCCGGCGACCGCGACCGGGATGCCGAGCCAGACTTGGATGCTGCCCATGTGGCGCAAGTAACCACCGCGCTGACTACGGCAGGGGATTTGGCACCCCTGTGACAGATGGGGACGGTTCGGGCAGCATCGGGCTCATGGCTTCTCTACGTGGATCATGAGCAGCTCCGTTACGACCAGGTCCGGCGGGCCCGACGTTCCCGCCCCGACGACCGAGGCCGCGCCGGGGGAGGCGATGGGCAGCGTCATCTCGTGCCCCGAGCTTGACCTCAGGGCGGGACGGGCGGTGATCCGTTTACCGACCGGCTCTCGCTGGGCTTCGAGGCTTGGACGACGGCGAGGTCACCCACGACCGTATCGCCGTCGGTCGATCCTGGGGCGTTCCTGCCGGCCAGCCCGCAAATGGCCAGGCGCCGCCGTCCGTCACTGGTCCCCCTCCGGTCACACTTCTGTCACAGGACCACGACATGCGTTTCCGTGCGACTTCCTCACACGGACGGGCGGTTC
>NZ_JBFBJT010000318.1:0-1442 GCF_040686175.1 Streptomyces sp. NPDC086077
TCGTCCGCGGATGTGTCGCCCGCGGCCTTCTTCCGGGTTGCGGATGACTGGGGCAGCGTTTCTCCGAAGGCGCGCGACACTTCCCTGAGCGCGGAGGTGACCTCGCTGGGGATCATCCAGAAGGTGCTGCCTTGTCCTTTGGCGAGTTCGGGGAGTGCCTGGAGGTACTGGTAGGCGAGCAGCTTGGGGTCCGGATCGTTGCGGTGCACCGCCTGGAACACCTCGTCGATGGCCCGGGACTGCCCTTCGGCCTTGAGGATCTCGGCCGTCCGGTTGCCTTCCGCGCGCAGAACCGCGGACTGCTTGTCGCCCTCGGCGGTGAGGATCTGCGCCTGGCGCTGTCCCTCGGCGCCAAGGATCGCGGCCCGCTTGTCCCGCTCGGCCCGCATCTGTTTTTCCATGGCGTCCTTGATGGACTGAGGGGGATCGATGGCCTTGATCTCCACACGGTTGACCCGCAGCCCCCACTTGCCGGTGGCGTCGTCCAGTACCCCCCGCAGCTGGCTGTTGATGGTGTCTCGGGAGGTGAGCGTCTTCTCCAAGTCCATGGAACCGACGACGTTGCGCAGCGTCGTGACGGTGAGTTGCTCGACCGCTTGAAGGAAGCTGGCGATCTCGTAGGCCGCCGCACGGGGGTCGGTGACCTGGAAGTAGATGACGGTGTCGATCTCGACGACCAGGTTGTCCTCGGTAATGACCGGCTGAGGTTTGAAGGAGACGACCTGCTCCCGCAGGTCGATCGGAGGATAGACATGATCGATGTACGGGACGACGACGTTCAGGCCCGGTTGCAAGGTGCGATGGTAGCGGCCGAGGCGTTCGACGTTACGCGCGCGTGCCTGCGGCACAATGCGTACCGCCCGCACCACCGTGAACACCGCGATGACGGCAACGATCAGGCCTGCGATGAGGAACGCCGAGGCTTCCACGGTCACTCCCGGGGATAGACGAGGGCGGTGGCGCCGCTGATCTGTATGACGTCGACGGTGGTGCCGGGAGGAATGACCAGCGTCTCGTCATAGGCGCGAGCCGTCCAGTCCTCACCGCGGATACGGACCCGGCCACCTGCGCCCGTCACCTCCGAGACGGCGTAGGCAGCCGAACCGACGAGTGCGTCCACGCCGAAACGTTCAGCCTGAGGCCGATTCACAAAGCGCAGCGCGAGAGGACGAACAAACACCAGTCCCGCCGTGGCGCCAACGGTGAACACCACGAACTGCCAGGCGAGCGGCACCCCGAACGAAGCGCTCACCGCGGTGAGCAAGGCGGCACCGCCGAGAATCCCCAGGGCCGCGGTAGCGGTGAAGATCTCCGCCACCACGAGTACCGCGGCGATGATCAACCAGATGAGCCATGGATCCATCGACACCCCTCCCAGGTGCGGCATGCGGGAGAAGGCGCGTCGGCTACCAGGATCAAGCTGCAGCCAAAACGCTTTTGTG
>NZ_JBFBJT010000319.1:0-1372 GCF_040686175.1 Streptomyces sp. NPDC086077
CTACACCCCGCTCTTCCTATCTCTCCTGGTGATGGGCTGATGGTGGTTGACACCTTCCATGTGACTGACGTCGCCGCCGGCTGGTTCTACGCCGTCGGCGACGTCAACCGACGAGCGCTGGTGACCCACCAGGGCAAGTACCAGGCCCGGATCGCCGGCGCCGTCATCGGCGCCCGGGCCAGGGGAGATCAGGTCGACGACGCGCCGTGGGGTGCGCACGTCGCCACCGCTGACAACGTGGCCGTACCGCAGGTCGTCTTCACCCACCCCGAAGTCGCCTCCGTCGGCTTGACCACTCGTGAGGCCGAGCGGAGCGGCCGGCGGATCAAGGTGGTGGACCACGACCTCGCGCGCGTCGCGGGCGCGCATCAGTACGCGGATGGCTACCGAGGTCAGGCCCGCATGCTCATCGACCTGGACCGTGACATCGTCGCCGGTGTCACCTTCGTAGGTCCTGGAGTCGCCGAGTTGGTGCACTCGGCGACGATCGCCGTCGCGGGCGAGGTGCCGATCGACAGGCTCTGGCACGCCGTACCAGCCTTTCCCACGATCGGTGAGGTCTGGCTGAGGCTGCTCGAAACCCATCGCGGTTAGCGGCACAGCCGGCTCTCGGCGCGGCCACCACCGCGCTTCCGGTGCAGGTGACAGGGGTCACGGCTGCGGTCAGGGGCTGCTGGAACAGCGCAGATCCGTTGACTGTTGAAGGACACGTAGGTGTCGGAAGGGACGATTCCCCGGCCCCGATCCCGGCTTGCAGCGGACGATCGAAGTCCTGCAATGCCGCCCGCCGCGAGGCGACCGCCCTTCACCACACCCCTTCCTCTTCCCGATACCGTCTGCTGTGAGGTTGAGTTCTATGCCGTACGACATCGAAAAGCCGGACGAGCAGTGGCGCGCCGAGCTGACCCCTTCCGAGTACGAGGTCCTGCGCCGTGCCGCCACGGAGCGACCCTTCATCGGCGAGTACACCGACACCAAGGTTCGAGGCGTCTACTCCTGCCGCGCCTGCGGCGCGGAACTGTTCACCTCCGCGGAGAAGTTCGACTCCGGCTGTGGCTGGCCCTCCTTCTACGACCCGAAGGACAGCGACGCGGTCGAACTGGCCGAAGACCGGTCGTACGGTCTGGTGCAGACCGAGGTCCGATGTGCTCGCTGCGGATCGCATCTCGGGCACGTATTCGAGGGTGAGGGCTTCCCCACCCCGACCGATCAGCGTTACTGCATCAACAGCATCTCGCTGCGTCTGACGCCCGACGAGAACTGATCATCGCGCCTGCACCTGTCCGGATGCCGCCCCCGTCGCTGCCATCTTGGCAGCGACGCGGGGGGGGGGGGGGGGCGCGGGTTCAGAGGGCGGGGGGGCCGCCCCCGG
>NZ_JBFBJT010000320.1:0-1344 GCF_040686175.1 Streptomyces sp. NPDC086077
GGCCCGCTCAGGGCCTGCCGCCGGCGACGGCGCGCCGTGTCACCGCCCTCGCGACCACCAGTCGAGCCGCATGCACAGCCTTTCGCCGAGCCAGTGCTCCACCCAGTCGCCCAGGTGCAGCGGCGAGCAGTCGGCGGGGGCCGTGGCGGGCGGCGTGGCCGGGGGTGTGACCGGAGCGGGCTGCGTGGGCTGCGCGGACGGCGGCCGCGTCGGCTGCGCGGACGAGGCGTCGGTGCGGCCGGTGAGAAGCGCCCGGTAGACCGCGGCGGACCGCGGGTTGTCGTCGCACTGCCACACGCCGTGCGGGCAGTAGTCGGTCAGGGTGTTGTAGAGCGGCTTGTGCTCGTCCATCCAGGCGAGCATGCGGCGCATGTACTCCGGGTTGTCACCGTTGCGGAAGAGTCCCCACTCGGGGTAGGAGATCTCCTTGCCGTGCGCCCTGGCGAAATCCACGTGGTCCTGGAGCCCGTAACGCTCTTTCACCTGTTCGTCGAAGGAGAGTCCGGCCGGCTGGTCGTACGCGTCCATCCCGATGATGTCGACCGTCGCGTCCCCCGGGTAGCACTGCGTCCACGGAATGGCGTCCCGACCGCGCGACGGAGTGAAGTCGAACCGGAATTTCTGGCCCGGCACCGAACGCATGGTGGTGACGATCCTGTTCCAGTACTGCTTCCAGGCCTTCGGGTCGGGCCCGCAGCGATGGGTGTACGTGATGCCGTTCATCTCCCAGCCGAGCACGATCACCGTGTCCGGCGCCTTCAGCTCGACCAGCCGTTCGGCGAGCCTGCGGAAGTGCTGATCGAAGTGCCCGGCGGCACCTTGCCGCAGCAGCCTTCGCACCTCGGAGTCGCGGACGCCCTCCTCGTTGCGCTCCAGCATGGGCACGTTGAGGACGAACATCCGGTCGGCCTTGGCGTTGCGCCAGTCCGCCCACGACTCCAGGAAGCTGGGCGCCCCCTCGATGTTGCTCCACCGGTCGCCCGGCAGATAGGTGTGCCCGACGCGCAGCTCGGAACCGCCCAGCCAGCGGCTGAGCTCGGAGATCCGGGCCACGCCGCGCTCCGCGTAGTGGAGATAGGCCCCGAAGGCGGGGAACTGCTTCACGGGCGGCTTGGCCGGGACGGCCGACGGGGCGGGTGCCGCGGACGCGGTCGGGACGGACGAGGCGGTCGGTGCCGGAGTGCTCACCCCGGGCCCGGGCGTCGTGGCTGCCGCGGGAGCCGTGGCCGCCGTCGGCGCCGTGGACGCGGTGGGTGCCGTGGGCGCGGTGGGCGCGGTGGGCGCACCGCCGGAAGCCGCTGCCCGAGCACGCCGAGATCGACTCGCTGTCCAAGGACCTCGTCC
>NZ_JBFBJT010000321.1:0-1300 GCF_040686175.1 Streptomyces sp. NPDC086077
GGCGGTTTCTAGGGATCGTCGCAACACATGATCGGTTAGGTCAGACGGCGAGCAGTTTATGCAGACGCTCGGCTGGGGTTTCCCAGCCGAGCGTTTTGCGTGGGCGGCCGTTGAGCTGGGCGGCGACGGCGTCCAGGTGTTCGCGGCTGTGGACGGACAGGTCGGTTCCCTTGGGGAAGTACTGCCGCAGCAGGCCGTTGGTGTTTTCGTTGGAGCCGCGTTGCCATGGGCTTGCCGGGTCGCAGAAGTAGACCGGGATGTCCGTGGCGATGGTGAAGGTGTGGTGGGCGGCCATTTCGGAGCCCTGGTCCCAGGTGAGGGACCGCTTGAGGTGCGGTGGCAGCCTTTGTGCGGTCTCCGTCAGGGCGTCTCGGACGCTGGCTGCGGTGTGGTCCATGGGCAGGTGGAGGAGCATCACGTAGCGGGTGCTGCGTTCGACGAGGGTGCCGATCGCCGAGCCGCTGTTCTTGCCGATGATGAGGTCGCCTTCCCAGTGGCCGGGCACGCCCCGGTCGTCCGCCTCGGC
Organism: Streptomyces sp. NPDC086077; assembly: GCF_040686175.1. Taxonomy (NCBI): domain Bacteria; kingdom Bacillati; phylum Actinomycetota; class Actinomycetes; order Kitasatosporales; family Streptomycetaceae; genus Streptomyces; species Streptomyces sp. NPDC086077. The sequence continues at coordinate 527 of NZ_JBFBJT010000321.1, forward strand.
CGGGCGGTCGCTGATCATCACCATCGGATCGGTGAAGCGCGGCTGTCGGCAGTTGGCCTGGCGGTGGGGCTTGCGGCGGGCGCGTCCGGTGCGCAGGGCGCCGGCCAGCTCCCGGCGCAGTGCTCCGCGTCCTTGCACGTAGAGCGCCTGGTAGACGGTTTCGTGGACCACGTGCATCTCCGGCCGGTCGGGGAACTGTCTGCGCAGAGCGTGACAGATCTGTTCCGGGCTCCACCGCTCGTCAAGACCTGCCTGGACGGCGGCCCGCAGCTCGGGGTCTTGGCTGATCTTCCGGGGCTTGGGGCGGGGACGGCGGTCATCCGCGCGGGCCTGGGCGGCGAAGGGGCGGTACTGGCCGTTGACGGGGTGCCGGTTGCGGCGGATCTCCCGGCTGACGGTGGAGGGGCTGCGGCCCAGTTCGGCGGCGATAGCGCGGACCGTCGCCTTCTCCAGGAGCCGGTCGGCGATGTAGATCCGGTCGGCTTCACGTAGGTACCGGGACGCACCAGAAGGCGGCAGCACCGGTCTGGCCGGTGGTGCCGCCTTCTGCCGGCCGGAGGGGTTCCGGCCGTTGCGCCATCGCTTTCCCGTGCGGAGGTTGATGCCGACGAGCCTGGCCGCCTCCGTGTAACTCACGCCCTGCTGCACGAGCCGGAAGTATTCCTCCCGCTCACGGGTCAGCTTCCTGCGGCCCTGGGCCACCGTCCGTGTCTTGCGGATCTCGAACATCGCACCCCTTGAGCTGGGGTGTTGCGACGACCGCTAGAACTCAAG
>NZ_JBFBJT010000322.1:0-1129 GCF_040686175.1 Streptomyces sp. NPDC086077
TAAGCTTGATCATTAACCTCGCTGCTGTTTTAGGCGGACGTGTTCGGTGAGGGTTTCGATTCGTTTCACGGTCTTCCCCGGCTCGTGGCGTGGGGCTGGCCTGCGGTTCTTCGAGCCGGGTGGGCGTCCGGGTCCGGGCTTGGCGGGTCTGGGCACATCGGCGGGACGGGCGGTCTTCACGCGGAGGTGGCGGAACCCCCGCCGAACCCGGGCAGGGGTGAGCCGACGAGGTTGCGTCGGCCGCTCCCAGGGCCGACGAAAGTCCTCGGCGAGGGGGCGGGCGAGGCGGAGTTGGGTGTGGGCGGCGATGATCAGCCAGGTCCAGAGGTCGGCCGTGTGCGGGTCGCGGACCTTGGGAACGGTCCAGCCCAGGGTCTGCTTGAACAGCCGGAAGGTATGTTCAAGATCGAATCTGCGGAGGAACGCCTGCCAGCGCAGGTTGACGTCTGCGCCGGTCATGCCGGTGCGTGAGGACCACAGCCACACGGGCTTGGGGTCGCGGTCGCCGGGCAGGTGCTCGACCTTCAGCCGGATCAACGTGCCATGGATCAGGGGGAGTTCACCGCAGTGGTCGAGCCAGGGGCCACGGGCCTGCAACCGGGGGTGCATCCGGTCCCAGGCGAAGGCTTCGGCTGTGCCGTAGCGGGTGGTGTCGCACGTCGTGGCCTGGTCGGGTGTGTGCCAGGACTCCGGCTTGGAGAAGGTGAGGACGCCGCCGTGCTTGCGGGGCTGTCCGCCGCGAGGGGTAGAGCGGCGTGGGCCGGCATCCCGGAGCATGACGCGGTCCGAGCGGAGCCGGCCGACCAGCTCGACGGGCAGGTCGGCCAGGACGTAGGCGAGGCGGGTGACGTCGTAGCCGGTGTCCATGACGACGAGGATGTCCGCGTCGCCCGGCTGCCACTGCCCGGCGTGCACCAGCCGGGTGACCACCTCGCGCAGCTGGGTGGCGGTCACCGCGGTGGCATCATCGGCCGGCCCCAGCCGGATCGCGTCCAGCACGGCCGTCCATGACGTACGTCCCGTCTCCAGGGCGACGACGAAGGAGTAGGGCCAGCCGGGGATGAACTGATCCGCGCTGCGGCCCCGCCCGTAGACGTGACAGAACAGCAGCTCCGGGCTGGTGGGGGCG
>NZ_JBFBJT010000323.1:0-1072 GCF_040686175.1 Streptomyces sp. NPDC086077
ACATCGTGATCGTGGACACCGCCGGCCGCCTCGGCATCGACCAGGAGATGATGCAGCAGGCCGCGGACATCCGCGACGCCGTCTCCCCGGACGAGATCCTCTTCGTCGTCGACGCGATGATCGGCCAGGACGCGGTCAACACCGCCGAGGCCTTCCGCGACGGCGTCGGCTTCGACGGCGTGGTGCTTTCCAAGCTCGACGGTGACGCCCGCGGTGGTGCGGCGCTGTCGATCCGGCAGATCACCGGCAAGCCGATCATGTTCGCGTCGAACGGCGAGAAACTCGACGAGTTCGACGCCTTCCACCCTGACCGGATGGCCTCCCGCATCCTCGACATGGGTGACCTGCTCACCCTGATCGAGCAGGCGGAGAAGACGTTCAGCCAGGAAGAGGCCGAGAAGATGGCCTCCAAGCTGGCGTCCAAGAAGGGCCAGGACTTCACCCTGGACGACTTCCTGGCCCAGATGGAGCAGGTCAGGAAGATGGGCAGCATCTCCAAGCTGCTCGGCATGCTGCCCGGTATGGGCCAGATCAAGGACCAGATCCAGAACCTGGACGAGCGGGACGTCGACCGCACCGCCGCGATCATCAAGTCGATGACGCCGGGCGAGCGCCAGGACCCGATGATCATCAACGGCTCGCGCCGCGCCCGTATCGCCCGCGGTTCCGGTGTCGAGGTCAGCGCCGTGAAGAACCTGGTCGAGCGGTTCTTCGAGGCCCGCAAGATGATGTCCCGCATGGCGCAGGGCGGCGGCATGCCCGGCATGCCGGGGGTCCCGGGCATGGGCGGCGGCCCCGGCCGGGCGAAGAAACAGCAGAAGAAGGCCAAGGGCAAGCAGCGCTCCGGCAACCCGATGAAGCGCAAGCAGCAGGAGCAGGACGCCGCCGCCCGCCGCGCGGCCGCCGCCCAGGGCGGCAACGCCTTCGGGGTCCCGCAGCAGGGCGCGCAGGACTTCGAGCTGCCGGACGAGTTCAAGAAGTTCATGGGCTGACGGCCACTTCTTGTCGTGACGGCGCCGGGGGCACCCCTTTCCTGGACTGCTCCGAGCCACGGTGCCTCAGCCGGGCCCGA
>NZ_JBFBJT010000325.1:0-1048 GCF_040686175.1 Streptomyces sp. NPDC086077
CGTTGGTGTGCGGCGTCGACGAATTCCACGAAGTCGGCGAGGTCGCCGAACTCGGGGAGTACCGCGGTGTAGTCGGAGACGTCGTAGCCGCCGTCGCGCAGGGGGGACTGGAAGAAGGGCGGGAGCCAGAGGCAGTCGACGCCGAGCCACTGCAGGTAGTCGAGCTTGGCGGTCAGGCCCTTGAGGTCGCCGACGCCGTCGCCGTTGCTGTCCTGGAAGGAGCGGACGAGGACTTCGTAGAAGACGGCACGTTTGAACCACTCGGGGTCCCGGTCCTTGGCGGGGGTGTCCTCGAAGGTGTCCGGCACGGGCTCGTTGACGATCATGTTGTGGGTGACCCTCCGATCTGCGGGGTGGACGGTCGCAGGACGGTGAGGATGTGCGCCGGCCGGTGGCCGGGTTCCAGGCGCACATAGTTGGCCCTGCCCCAGTGGTAGGTCTCGCCGGTGAGCTCGTCGCGCACCGGCACCGACTCGTGCCAGTCGAGGCCGAGTTGCGGCATGTCCAACGAGACCGTGGCCTCCTGGGTGTGGTGGGGGTCGAGGTTGACGACCACCAGAACCGTGTTCGATCCCGAGCGCTTCGAGTACGCGATCACCGCTTCCTTGTCCGTGTGGTGGAAGTGCACGTCCCTCAACTGCCGCAGGGCGGGGTGCTGCCTGCGGATCGCGTTGAGCCGCGTGATGAGGGGGGCGATGCTGTGCGGGGCGTCCCAGTCACGGGGCTTGAGCTGGTACTTCTCCGAGTCGAGGTACTCCTCGCTGCCCTGTCGCAGGGGGACGTTCTCGCAGAGTTCGTAGCCCGAGTAGACGCCCCAGGTGGGGGAGAGGGTGGCGGCGAGGACGGCACGGGTCTCGAAGGCGGGCCGGCCGCCGTGCTGGAGGTGGGCGTGCAGGATGTCGGGCGTGTTGACGAAGAAGTTGGGCCGCATGTAGGAGGCCGCCTCACCCGATAGTTCGGTCAGGTACTCCGTCAGTTCCTGCTTGGTGTTGCGCCAGGTGAAGTAGGTGTACGACTGCTGGAAGCCGATCTGGGCCAGGGTGTGCAT
>NZ_JBFBJT010000326.1:0-1035 GCF_040686175.1 Streptomyces sp. NPDC086077
GCGTGCGGCGCTGTTCGGGGAGCGCGGCGATGTGCTGGGTCATGTCGGTCACCTGAGACTCCTGATGCGTAGCGGTGCCTCGCCTGCCGGGTCGTGGTCCGGGCGTGTGGGCAGGTGTGCCAACTCCTGGATGGCACTGGCCAGGACGTCGATGCCACGCAGGTAGTCCGAGAGCACGATGTGCTCGTCGTCCGTGTGATCGAGTCTGCTGTCCCCGGGGCCGTACGTCGCCATCGGGATGTCCCAGACCTCGGCGAGAGTGTTCATGTCCGAGGTGGCCGTCTTCACCTTCAGCCGCGGCTGGGCATGCAGCTCACGGATCCCGGACACCAGCGCACGGACCACCGGGTCAGCCCGCCCCACCCGGCAGGCCGCCACCGAGTTCCGCACTTCGAGACTGCCGGCCGGCAGACGCTCACGCAGCCCGCGCACCAGTGCCTCGACATCGAACCCCGGAGGGACACGGATACTCAGGTCCGCCGTCGCCGACGTCAGATCACCATTGAGCTGACAGAGCGTCGCGCCCGGCCGGTCGAACACATCATGACCCGCGTCCGGCCCCAGCAGGTCCAGCAACGCCTCCCAGCACACCACGGCCAGTTCGGACGCCTTCGGCTCCGGATTGCTCGGATGGGTAGCAGGACACCTCACGGTGTAACGCAGATCGAGCTTCCCCTTGTAACCGAGCACCACGCTCGACCACCCGCTCGGCTCCCCGATGATCAACGCGTCCGGCCGGTCATGCGTGGCCCTCACCGCCATCGCACCACGCGACCGCGGCGTCTCCTCCTCCACCACACCGACCACCACGATCCGGCCGGGAAAGTCCGCCGCACCGGCCGCCGCACAGATCATCGCCGCGAGCGGCCCCTTCGCATCCACCGCACCACGGCCATACAGCATGCCGTCCTCGGAACGGACCGGAACCCCGCCGGCCACCGTGTCCATATGCCCAAGAAGCATCAGCGTCGGACCGTCACCACGCCCGATCACACCCACCGCATTGCCCACACCATCGATATGCGCCCGAAAACC
>NZ_JBFBJT010000327.1:0-1000 GCF_040686175.1 Streptomyces sp. NPDC086077
TTCACGGTGATGGCAGGACACCGGGGCGGAGCGGGGTCGGAGTCCGTCCTCTTCGAGGCGGATCCGGTGTGCGGCGCGCCGCGGAGCCCGCCCTCGCGCGCCGGTACCCCGCGGTGGGCACGGCCAGGGTTTTCCACATCGTTATCGCCGACCACTCGCGTCACCCCTGACACATCGCGTAAGTTCAGACCAAGGTAATTCGCGCCAGCAAAGCTGCGCGGGCGGCACCGCGCAGTGGAGGGGGCTGCGCGGTGCCCGGATCCTGTTTCCGGGCGTCAAGCCGCCGTCACCCACAGGGTCGCCCGTCAGGGGGACGTCCGAAAAGTCCTGAGCGCCCGCCGTGAACCGGCCATGAAGAGGCTGTGAACCGGGCATTCCGCGGCCACCGGCGCGTTGCGGGACGATTCCGGAGAGTAGTTGTCTTGCGCCGATGCACGCAGCAGCCCTTACGAAGGGTTATGGTGGAAGCCCCCCCTCGGGCCGGTCCGTCTCCCCCCCACGGACCGGCCCGTTTTTTTGCCTCAACACCCGTCGCGGGCACCGTCGTAGGGCGGGGGTAGGCTTCGCCCCCGGGGACCGCCATGCGGACAGGGGCCGCGCTCGGCCGCACCTGTCCGATCCGTACGGAGGGGCTGACAATCACGTGAACCTGCGCGACAAGCTGCGCGGCCTGCTGGTCAGGCTGTACGCACGCCGGGTGGAAGGTCACCTGGACCACGCTCAGGTGCCCAAGCACATCGGCGTCATCATGGACGGCAACCGGCGCTGGGCGAAGGCCTCGGGTTCCACCACCGTGCACGGTCACCGGGCCGGTGCCGAGAAGATCGAGGAGTTCCTCGGCTGGTGCACCGAGACGGACGTCGAGGTCGTCACCCTCTGGCTGCTCTCGACGGACAACTTCGACCGGCCCGAGGACGAACTCGTCCCGCTGCTCGGCATCATCGAGGACGTCGTGCGCTCCCTCGCCGCCGACGGCCGCTGGCGCGTGCACCACGTCGGC